>JBDTWP010000303.1:0-8925 GCA_040006615.1 Ferruginibacter sp. | reverse complement strand
GTAACCTATGTTGTGCTACGACTAAAAGTGTAACCTATGTTATGCTATTTATCACGTAGTCATTAATAACAGGCTTGGGAAAGGTGATGGTGCCGTAATTTCTGCGACAACGGTTGGTGATTATCTTACACCCGAACAAATGGTTGGCGAACTGAATATGAAGGATCCCTGGGAAAGTTGTATCACCATTTGCAAACAATGGGCCTGGAAACCAAATGATAGTATGAAGACCCTGAAAGAATGTATTCAGACGTTGGTGAAAACAGCTGCCGGTAATGGTAACTTGCTGTTTAATGTAGGCCCCATGCTGGACGGCCGTATGGAAGCAAGGCAGGTGGAAAGGTTAAAGGAAATGGGGAAATGGCTAACTAAATACGGAATTAGTATTTATGGCACAAAAGGGGGCCCTTTCATACCAAACAATATCTATGCGGCAACAAGAAAAGGCAACAGGATATACCTGCATATATTTGAAAGAAACGCAAATAAACTCAATTTGCCGGCCTTACCAGGCACAAAAATTAAAAAAGCATACTTTCTGAAAGGGAATGAAGTAACATTTACCCAGGATACCAATTCAGGTATTGAAATTAATTTACAGGAAAAATTACCTGATGGGGTAAGTTCTGTTATAGTTCTGGAGCTTGATAGAAATGCGGAACAATTACCTGTCGTATATAAATAGCTGAATTTTATGATATGTAAAACTTCAATAGGGAGCCCGTGTAATAAATCTATTTGATGCGTCAGTCTGTCCCATACAGGCTCGGCTCGCCCCTGCCCTTATCCCGGATGATAGTTCAACAGTCCGCCGCGGCAGACCTGAAGCATAGGAATTAAGAGATCATTAAAATTATTTTTAAAAAATATAGGTTGCGAAATTAAATTATCAATTCACCAGCGCACACAGCCTCAATGCAGTAACCCGCCCGGGAATAAAACAACAATTTTCAATACAGGTGCAGGCTATCGGAATAAGATTTGAATCCTGCTCAAACTAACTTAAATGCTCCATTCACTGCGCATGGTCCTTGAGAGCATTTTATCGGCATCCGTATCATCAATAAATTTTTCTTTAACAGGATCCCACTGAAGCGGATGTTTGATGCTGTAGGCTATATTTCCGAGGTTGCAAACTGAAGCAGTCCGGTGTCCGGTCTCTACATCGCATATAGGTTTTTGACGCGTCCGGATAGATTTTATAAAGTCGGCATAATGATCATCGCTGAAATAAACATGCTGCTCATTTTTGCCAATCACCTTATTCTGCAATGTTTCAGGAGTTGTTTTTAATTTCCCCCTCGATACCCATACCTCCCCTTTTGAACCAATAAACTGGCAGGATTGATCACCCGGTTTCGGTTCATGGATGAGTTGAATACCATTGGCATATTCATATATTAATCCTGCACCACTATTGTCTGCCGGCGGGATAATTTTTACCGGGCCGCTATCATCCATATTTAGACCCCACTGGGCAATATCAAACATATGTGCTCCCCAATCCGTCATCATGCCTCCGCCAAATTCCTTATAGTCCCTCCATTTGGGCCAAATAGCAGCCTCCTGTGCTATCGTAGGAGCTATTATATTATTATACGGTCTTTCTATTGTATTGGGGCCTAACCAAAAATTCCAATCCAACCCTTCCGGAACAGGCTCCCCCATTAAATTCCATTCTATAGGGGGACCGCCAACATTCACTTTAACGGTCTTAATGTCGCCGATATATCCATTTCTTACCAATTCCACTGCCTGGCGAAATTCCTTCCATGAACGTTGCATGCTTCCTGTTTGAAACATACGGTTGTGTTTTCTCGCAGCTGTTACCATCGCTCTTCCCTCGCCTACCGTTAATGCAAGTGGTTTCTCGCAATACACATCCTTTCCGGCTTCACAGGCTTTCACAGCAATTACACTATGCCAGTGATCCGGTGTGGCAATGACCACTGCATCAATATCCTTTCTATCCAGCAGTTCACGGAAATCTTTATAACCATCGCAACTTTTGTATTTTTGTTTGTCCGCTTTTTTTGAATAAAAAGTATTTACGTATTCGGTAAAGCGTTTAGTTTTAGAATCAAAGACATCACACCCGGCTACAACCTGCACCTCACCGATCTTTAAGAAATCATTACGCAGTGAGGGATTTTGTTTTCCACATCCAATAAACCCCATTGTAACCTTATCGCTGGGTGGTATATATCCTCTGCCCAATACAAAGCGGGGCACAATAAAAAAAACAGAGGCCATAGAAGTGATCTTTAAAAAATCCTTTCTGTCAAGTTTTTTTTCATCTTTTGTCTTTTTCATATATTTTATTAACGTTGTTTTGTAAAGCGATTCCCTATTTACTCAAAAACATCAAACGAATAATATCAGCCAATTATCAAATTATCAATTATCAATTATCAATTATCAATTAAAATCATCCTGCTATTTTTTTTGGAAGCCCTTTTACCAATACCGGTTTTTGGTTTTGTGGTTTCGGTATAAAAATATCGTCGGGGGTCAGTCCGCATTCTTTGATCATTTTCAGGCAATATGCCAATCGCCCCAGGTCATTGCTGAGGTTATTTGTCCCAAAGGTAAATTTAATTCCGGCCTTTTTGGCCATTTTTATCATTTCAGCACTGGGTATTTCGTACCGGGCATTAATTTCAAGGGCAATATTATTGGTAGCCAGAACTTTGATCACACGTTCCATCCGCTCCCTGGTCCAAAGCTGCTCGTATTCAGGCATCATTGACTCCGGAAGCACCGAAGGATTCACATAAATGTCCACAGGTTCCTGCGAAAAAATGGCTTCAATTTTCTCAACCATTTGTTCCATAAATTGTTGTTTGTCGTCAACCCATACTTCATCGGGCAGCCAGATCCTGTTGCGTCTTCCTTTTGAATCGGTAAATGTCATGGCATCGGTAAAAACATAATCAAATTTGGCCACTGCCTCCGGAGAAAACATGGTAACCCATTCACGGCCCTCGGCCTGCATTCCCCTGAAAATCGGCTGTCCTTTTACAGTATCCATGTAAGTGGCCAGTGTTTTATCGTTCGTTACGGAAAAATGCAGACCGCAATTTGGAGCTAATCCATAGTTGATCCCCAACTTGAGCGAATTCTCTTTTACCTGTTCCAGGGTAAGGCCACCTTTAAGATGCACATGATAATCCACTAGCGGGAAACCAATGTCCATAAGCTTGCTAACCGTGGAATCCCAGGCTTCATCAACTTTCATAGCTGTTTTATCACCCTTGGGGAGCCTTTTCACTTTCACTGATTTGTACCATACTGTACTTCCGGCATCATGAGCCTGCAGGGCAAATAAGCCTTCACCAAGTACCCACCCTTTGCGTGATTCACTTCGCCATGGATGATCAGGCTGTATATAATCTATAACTAATAAATCATTCACAAATACTTCCACCTGGTTTTCCACCACCTTTATTCGCATTTTAAACCACTCCCCGTCGTTTGCAACAGGATAATATACATTTCGCACGCCGTAAAGACTGCCCGTTTTTTTGGTTTCACGGTAATTACCTACTCCAAAATATGTATTGTTTACCTGTACTTCATAACCCTTATCCGGCCAGCCACTTTCCTGGAAGGCACTGTGAAAATATATTCCTGAATTGGCCATGGGAGCTGTTTTTAATTCTGCAACCAGTTCAAAATTCCTGAATGGTTTGTCCCCCATATAAAATAAATGCCCCCTGGAACCTGAGCACACAATTGCTCCTTTTTCGACCCGGAAGCTCCCTGGGTTTTCATTGGCTTTCCAGCCCGAAAGATCCTTACCATTGAACAACTCAACCCAGTTATTTTGCTGTGCCTGGCAAATGAAAATTGACGCCAAAAAAATGGCTGATTCCAAAAGGAAAATTTTCATGAATGGGTAGTTTATTATGTGAGTATTAATTAATTTATACCGGCTATCAAACAGTCAGAGACCTGCAACCGTATCCTGTCGCCCTGATCGGCAATGCTGAATCATCAAAACCTTAATGGTTATAATCAGCTAATTTCAATCCTTTAGATGTGAAGGCTCTCATCCCGCAGGGACTAAACTTATCAAACGAAAATTCATAGTTTTTTAAGAAAGATGTTTCGGTATTCGACCTTCATCGGTGGCCCTACATGTACCTGGACACCTAATAAACCTGCTGTCTTTGCATTAACAGTGTCGCCGTCAGTTACATCGCTCATTAGGATACCATTAATAAAATGTTGTAAGCGATTTCCTTTTATTATCAAATGGCATGTATTCCAATCTTCCGGTTTTATTTTTGCCTGCAATGAATCAGGATTGCCTAATGAGCCTGTTACCGTCCTGTTTGTCCACGCATTATTTTTAAGATAATCCTTAAAAGAAACTGATGAATTTTCGAATGCTTTTACGAGTACGATTTCTCCGCGGTAAGCCAGGGTTGTCCTGCTACGTTCTTCATAGTTTTGGCCGGTGTACCTGTTTGCCCCGTCAATATCCGCCTGGTATCCTTTTAACGCATGGGGTACATCCGTTAATTCCACGCTACGATAATTAATACCGCTATTCCCGCCTTTAGTTATTTTAAATTCAAGGGTAAGTTCAAAATTAGCCGGCCGGCCTCCCCGCCAAATTATAAATGAATTAGCTTTTAGAACCGTTGCAGGTGTGATCTCTCCAACCAGGTTACCATTTTCCACCCTCCAGTAAGTTGAATCTCCCTCCCATCCCGATAGCGTTTTACCGTCAAATATCTGCACAAAACCCTTCCTGGAGGAATGGCCCTGGGCCAGTATTTTGCAATTGCTGAACAATAATATGCCCAGCAACATTCCTGCCTGCATCAATATAAATCCTTTTTGTTTTAACATGATCATTTTGTTTTAGAAATCCATATTTACATCCGGGCATTTTTAATGATTAAAATTACCTGGTTTAATTTCCGAAACCTTTCACCAAAGTATCTTTCCAGGTTTTAGAAGTGGCTGAATCAAGAACCGCTTCACATACTTTTTGTGTTTCCAATGCGTCTTTAAAGGTCGGCGCACACGGTTCTCCTGTTTCAAGGCTTTTTAAGAAATCAGCCACCTGGTGAACAAAAGAATGTTCGTAGCCAATTGAAAGTCCGGGTACCCACCATTTATTCATATAAGGCTGGTCACCATCTGTCACATGAATCGTACGCCAGCCACGAACAATTGAATCATCATTGTGATCGAAATATTCAAGACGGTTCAGATCATGTAAATCCCAGCGAATGGAGGCGTGTTCTCCGTTAATCTCAAAAGTATATAAAGCTTTATGTCCCCGGGCATAACGGGTTGACTCAAAAAGCCCCAGTGCTCCGTTTTCAAAATGGCAATGAAAAATGCAGGCGTCATCGATGCCCACTTTCTGCAATTTACCACTGGCCTGGTGTACCCTTTCCTTAATAAAAGTTTCTGTAACGGCGGATACATCCACAATTCCTCCGTTCAGCCACATAGCAGTATCTATACAATGAGCAAGCAAATCCCCTGTTACGCCGGAGCCTGCCGCATCCGCATCCAGGCGCCACAATGCTTCTCCACCCTGCGGCAATTCTGGATTGATCGTCCAATCCTGTAGAAAGTTGGCCCGATAATGAAAGACCCTGCCCAGCTTCCCCGAATCTACAATTTGCTTTGCCAGGGTAACTGCGGGGATCCTGCGGTAATTGTACCAGACAGTATTGTTAACTCCGGCCTTTTCAACGGCATCAACCATTTGTTGCGCCTCGGATAAAGTTCGGGCCAATGGCTTCTCGCAGAGGATCATTTTACCTGCTGCCGCTGCCGCAACAGCGATTTCCGCATGCATATTATTGGGAGTGCATATATCAACCGCATCAATGTCATCACGCACTATAACGCTCTTCCAATCCGTTTCGATAGATTGATATCCCCACTGGTCTGCGAATGCGGTTACTTTATCCACGCGGCGCGAGCAAACCGCTTTTAGTTCCGGGCGGTATTCGAGTTCCGGGAAAAAATCGCCAACCCGCTTATAGCCATTGGTATGTGTTCGGCCCATAAAGCCACATCCGATTAATCCAATTCGCAAGGCTTTCTTTCTTATCATTATAGTGCTTTATTAAATCGTTTTATTTACTTATAATTCAAGTCGCAGTTAATCAGCTTCATACCAGCCATGCAGGCTACGCACTTTTATCATGGTGGCTAAAATATCATTCCATGTCTGCTGCCGCATCAGGACATCATTAGAGAACATACATCCATCCCAGCAAATATGTTTAAACGCTTTGGTAAGCACTCCGGCTTCATCCCGCATCCAGTAACCGGCATCAGCGGCAATGTCGAGTTTCCCATTTGGATCGGTTGGAAGGCAGTGCCGGCCGGTCTTATCATGCGAACCAGCGCCATATACCGTTCCGTCATTCTGGGCAACATGGAAGTCGATTGTATAGGGACGAAGTGCATTCGTAATGGTTATGAGGCCCCGTGTTAATGCATCCCGGTCGTTCCAATCAAAGTCTTCAGGCAGGATTCGGTCTTCGGGACGGTTGTATCCCAAAAGGTACAATAAGGTATGTGACATATCGGCCTGGAAACCAATGTTTGGGCGGTCAACGGCTTCAAGGGTCTCAATCATTGTTTTCCAGCTATGCATGCCGCCCCAGCAGATTTCACCTTCCGCAGCAAGTTTTTCGCCATATTCAGCGGCTACATCACATGCTTCACGAAAAGTTTGGGCAATTAGTTTAGTATTATTGACCGGGTCAACTGCCCAGCTTTCAGGAGAACTTGCAGAGTCTATGCGGATAACGCCATAGGGACGAATCCCGGATTCCCTCAATTTCTGGCCGAAAATGCACGATTTACGAACCATCTCTACAAATTGTTTTCGCTCTTCTTTGCTACCCATTGCGGGCCCTCCCCAGATTGGCGCTACAAGACTGCCAATCTTCAGTTGGTAGGACTCAACTTTTTCAACCAGTTTTTTGATATCCTCATCCGTAATGTCGATATTGATGTGCGGATCCAAAAGCCCCAGGTCGATGCCATCAAATTTTACACCGCCTGCTTCAGCAGCCGCGGTCATGCTAAGCATGTCCTCAAATGAAATGGGAGGCTCCGAGCCGGGACCCTTTCCTACGATGCCGGGCCAGGTAGCATTGTGAATCTTGGGATAATTATTTTCAGGCATATCGTTTGTTTTTTTTTGTTGCTGCAGAACCCCTGAATGGCTTAAAGCAATAAATAATAAGTATTGCTGATATCAAACCGGGACATCTTTGTAAAAAGGACTATAAAAATAATGCACTTTTTCTGTATTAGAAAAACAAAGAGCTAAGCATCACTAGGGTCATGCCACCTCCGCCTTTAGTGGAGTTGGGGGTGAGGTCATACAACCAGGTCAGGGTTACCCGGACCAAAATGCTTAAGCATTACTATCGGATCAGTCAGGGAAGCATTGGAAATGCTCACCCCCTCCATGGCAGCTTTTTCGCTTACAAAGAACTCATCATTTGTCAACTGTCCATAACGGATCAGGGCGGGTGTTTCAATGTCCCAAACGCCTAATTTGCCATGCCCCTGCATCATTATCAAACCATAGGCGGCATTATCCGTAATGGTTACCTTTTGCCCTGGAAAAATAGTAAGTTCTTTCGCGCTGAAAGCTGCAGACCTATAGCAAACCCAATTTTCAATATATTCCGCCACCTGGATATCATTTGCGGAGCGTACCGGTATAGGTTTCATAAAACGGGTCTCTAAAATATTTGGATTGGTATTGAGCTCCCAATCAATTACCTCCATCAATTGATCAAAATCTCCCAACCTTTCTGACGGCGTGCCATTCCATAACAATTCTTCAGGAATGATGGCTTCATTTACCAATGACTGGTACATAGCAAATACATCCGATGCTTTTTGCGGTTCATATGTACAGAGGCTTCCCGGGGCATGAAGCATTCCGGGAGGAACATCCCAGCCCGTTCCTGGCTCCAGGCGAAAGGCCTGCGAATAGTTGGTTATCTTATTATCTCCCTTAGTGAAGTTTACCAGGCATTCCCGGATTTCTTCTCTGGAGGTACCAGGTGCAATTCCAAAAAAAGTAAAAGGAAAATCACCGCCATGATTATTTAACTGGGGGGGGAAGTAATAGGCTTCAGGTTTACCCTTTTGTCCAATTAATGCGGCATGTTCGTCATTATGATGAATATGATGTGGTAAGGGTCCCATATTGTCAAAAAACTTAGAATACATAGGCCAGCTTTGATATTCATTCCATAGCCTTTCCCCGATCAGTTCGCCCTTAAGCTCATCGATCGCATCTTTTAACAACATTTGTACTTCTTTGATTCCATCGTGAAAAACCACCGCGCTTAAACCTTCATTTATTCCCGTTAGAGGGCCATTTTTTGCGGGAGTTGTTGAAGACAGCCAGCGTTCATCAATGCCGCCACGCTGTCCACCGAGCACATAATAATCATCAGGATGTAATTTAATTCTCCTTCCCGGCACACAAAATGATCGGGGTACCCAGGTAGGAGCCAAACGCAACACTCCCTGACCCTGTTCCAATGCTTTTTTTGCTAAAGATGTTTTTTCTGCTATTTCCATAAAAATTGATTTTTAATTATTGTTGTCCGACTAAATACGTGAAAACTTTTACCAGCCTGAAAGAACCCCACCAAACCCCTCTCCTAAGTAGATGGGTTGAAAACCTCCGCAGTGAAGAGATTCAGAACAATAGCAAAATTTTCCCCGGACAATATTGATTCTTAATAAATAAATTATCAACCAGGAAGCGTAAAACCACTGATCCCGAATTTTTAGCTACAATGCTGCTGTTTCAAAGAATTAAGAACCCTACAATATGTTCGCAGTTTTTTTCCCCTATGTGCCCTATGTCCCTATGTGGTTCAAATCATATCATGTTTTTAGAATTAT
>JBDTWP010000302.1:0-8933 GCA_040006615.1 Ferruginibacter sp. | reverse complement strand
TTCCCCGCCATAGCCGTCAACTTATGTTTTTGGTAGAGCCGTAGGCTCGGTGGATGTTGTAGCAACAGATTTTAATCCGTTGTTACAATGACCAAGCCTGGGTCGGTTTCCCCGCCATAGCCGTCAACTTATGTTTTTGGTAGAGCCTTAGGCTCGGTGGAAGTTGTAGCATCGGATTTTCATCCGTTGTTACCATGTCCCAGCCTGGGTCGGTTTCCCCGCCATAGCCGTCAACTTATGTTTTTGGTAGAGCCGTAGGCTCGGTGGATATTGTAGCAACGGATTTTCATCCGTTGTTACAATGTCCCAGCCTCGGTCGGTTTCCCCGCCATAGCCGTCAACTTATGTTTTTGGTAGAGCCGTAGGCTCGGTGGATATTGTAGCAACGGATTTTAATCCGTTGTTACAATATCCAATAGATGAGTGCCGTAGGCACGGGCCATTTTTGATTAGCCTTTATATGGGCCGGGCCAATGGCTCTCAATTCAATGGTTAGCCTACCAATGGATTTTAATCCGTTGTTATAATATTTGTCGGGCCCACGGCTCTAAAGAATTACAGACAAAATCCTAAAGTTGACGGCTATGGAGTCCCCATCCACCGAAATCAGGAGCGGCAATTTGGAATGCACACAGATGCTTTTTTAATCACGTGGAGTATACTCTTTTGTTAATTTTACTTCAAAATGCCCGTAAATTATTCGCATGCAATTAATGAATTTTATACCCGTCTCTTAATTTCTCCAATAGCTTTTTCTTCAATTCAGCAGGTATAAAGGCTGCTTCCAATGCATAAACATTGCATTTATAAAAGTCCTCCGGAGTCCATCCAAACCCTTCCTGTAACTTTTTGTATTCTTTTGTTAAAGTGATATCAACAATCGTGGGAGCGTCTGTATTTACACTTAGCGATACACCCGTCCTGTACAATTGGTCAATGGGATGATCAGTGTATTTATCATAGAGACCGATCTGAACATTGCAGGATGGGCATATTTCCAAATGTATCTTGTGCCTGCGCAGGTGCTCCACGAGTTTTGGATCTTCAATACTTCTTACACCGTGGCCAATACGGGTCGGGCCAAAATACTGCAGGGTTTCCCATACACTTTCGGCTCCCTTTGCTTCGCCTGCGTGTGCGGTACAATGAATGGCTTTTTCTTTAGCGTATTTAAACGCACAGATATGGTTATTGATTGAAAAACCGGCTTCATTTGCCGCAATATCAAATCCGGCCACATAGGTTCCTCTAAACTGTTCAGCCAGTTTTACAGTTTCCATACTTTGATCTTCCGTAAAATGCCGCAGGGTACAAAGAATCAGCCTTGCTTCAATTCCTGTTTCTTTAATGCCTTTTTCAGTAGCCTCATTTATAGCTGCTACCACTTCATAAGGGGTAAGCCCTTTTTCTAAATGCTGCAAAGGAGCAAACCGTAATTCAGCATAAAGGATATTGTTTGCCGCCAATTGTTTGAACTGATCGTGTACCACCAATTGTAATTGCTCTTTGGTTTGCATAAGCGCAAATCCTTTTGCCGCACGGTTCAGGAAATCAGCCAGATCGTAGCATTTGGCGGGGGCGACATAATCGTCCTGGTAACCTGCTTTTGTGATCGAAGGGTCGATCTTTGAAACCGCTTCAAAGCTCAATCCGCAATCGAGGTGCAGGTGCAATTCTACTTTGGGCAGACGATCTGTAATCATCAGGGAAATTTAAGTTTAAATCTTTAATGGCGGATTGGGAGGTCTCTTTTATTTTTTTGCCGGGCTGCAAAAGAACCAATAAAAAAATCAGGCCTGCCGGTCTGTACCGGGCAGATTGAAATTTTTCGAACTGGCAGAATCAGAATTAAGGACAAGCAGCAATAAAACCGATGCTATTTCTGGAGTAAGAATGGTAATATTTCCAGGATATGGTGCACCTGCCTGAAGTTAGCATGTTCCACATGATGTTCTACCTGCTCATGCGCCCAGGTGGTGTGATAGGGTATATGAATTGCATGACCGCCAATTGATAAGACCGGCAATACATCCGACTTTAAAGAATTGCCGATCATTAAAAACGCTGCAGGTTGAATGTCAAGGTGTTTGATGAGCTTGAGGTAATCATTCTCCTGTTTATCCGACATTATTTCTATATGATGAAAATAATGTTCCAGCCCTGATTTTTTAAGCTTTCGTTCCTGGTCAAGCAAGTCACCCTTGGTAGCAACTACAAGGCGGTATCTTCCCTTTAATGATTTAAGCACCTCTTCTACTCCCTGCAGTAATTCAATTTGTTTTTCCAGTAATTCTTTCCCGGATAAAATAGCTTTTTCAATGACTTCTATATTCAATGTATTGTCAGAAACACGGAGAGCAGTTTCTATCATTGAAAGCATAAACCCCTTTATGCCATAGCCATACAAAGGAAGATTTTGTATCTCAGTCTTAAAGAGTTCTTTTACAAGGGTATGATGGGGTAAATAATCTTCCAGTAATGCACAAAATTTATTTTCAGTTTCCTGGAAATAAGGCTCGTTTATCCATAGCGTATCGTCTGCATCAAATGCGATTACTTTGATGTCCATGATTTTTATGATTTTTTAGTGGCATTAGCCTGGCAATAATTAATATATACCCGCGAAACTCCTTTGTGCGAATACCTTCCGTCGAATCATCAGCCAGGTCCTGTTTAATTATTGTTTCAGTTTGAGCAAAACCACACATTCTATATGATGTGTATGCGGAAACATATCCAACGGTTGTATTTTTTCGACCCTGTATTTTCCGCTCAATAATCCAATGTCCCTTGCCTGGGTAGCCGTATTGCAACTTACATAGACTATTTCCGGAGCCGCAATTTCCAGTAATTTATTCAACAATTTTTCGTGCATTCCTGCGCGTGGCGGATCGGTAATAATTACATCCGGCCGGCCATGATCCGCAAAAAAAGCGTCATTACAGATCCTGGTCACATCACCGGCAAAAAATTCGGCATGTTCAATCCGGTTAATAGCCGCATTTACTCTTGCATCTTCAATGGCTTCGGCAATAACTTCTACCCCAATAATCTTTTTAGCAAGTTTACTTACAAAAATACCAATACTGCCTGTACCGCAATACAGGTCATATACTATTTCATTGCCGCTAAGTTCAGCAAAATCCCTTACAATGGTGTAAAGCTTTTCAGCCTGTTTTGTATTCGTTTGAAAAAATGATTTAGGGCCGATCTTAAATGAAAACTCCTCCAGTTTTTCTATTACAAATCCCTTACCATGGTACACGCAGGGAGTGAGATCGTAAATGGTGTCGTTCCATTTTGTATTGATAGTATAGAGTAAGGTAGTAATGGATGGCACCTGTTGCATTAAAAAATCCAGCAATCTTTTTGTTTCCGCCACATCTTCATACCCCAGACAAATATTTACCATCAGTTCACCGGTGGTACAATAGCGGACTATAATATTACGTAACCACCCGGTATGCAGTTTAATATCGTAGTAAGAATAATTATTTTCCAGCGCAAAACTACGGATGCTGTTTCGAATCCTGTTATTGACGTCATCCATAAGGAAGCATTCCTGGATGTCAATGATCTTATCAAAAATGCGGGGAACATGGAAGCCCAAAGCCCCCCCACCCCCCAGGGGGGGATTTAAGAATAGTGCAATTTTGGAAAGATCATTTAGCATAGCAGGTACTAAATCTTCACTTTCTTTGCCGGTAGGTAAGAACGAAGATTCGGATATTTCACTAATAGAAAAGTCATTAGAATTAGCCGGGTCTGAGAACTCGCCTTCGGAGGGCAGGGTGGCTTTCCCCTTGGGGGGCGGAAGCGCTTCGCGGGTAGGAGCTAGTATCCTGTATTCCTTATTGCTAAAAGTAAATTCCAGTTTGTTTCTATAATGTATGGTATTAACACTACCCAGGATCGGCATCATTTCCGGCAACTCCACCTTACCAATTCGCCTGAAATTCTGAATCACTTCCTGCTGTTTATATTCTAACTGTTTTTGGTAAGGTAACATTTGCCATTTGCAACCACCGCAAATACCGAAGTGCTGGCAAAAAGGCGTAGTTCTTTCTTTTGAATATTCATGAAAGTGGGTAGCTTTTCCTTCACCATAATCTTTTTTATTGGTGCTGACAAACACATCCACCACATCGCCGGGAACAGCACCCTCAATAAATATAACCTTCCCGTCCTGCCTGGCCAGCGATTTACCTTCCGCCGCATAACCGGTAACCAATATTTTTTCCAGCAAGTATTTTTTTCTTTTCACAGAGCAAAATTAACACCTCGGTTAGTTAAATGAGAGAAAGGATCATTTTAATTATTTTTGTTAATGAATTGTAATTTTAGGACCCTTTATTTCACAATTGCTTATTAACCATTGATTTTAAATACATTTACAACCTTATTATTCAACTTTAATCAACCAATGAAACGATATTTCACTTTTTGGATTGCATCCATGGTTTGTATTACCTCAGCCGCACAAAATTTTAAAGTCACTTTACAGGCGCCGCAGTATAAAAGCGGTATTGCTTATTTAACCTACCATATGGGGAAAAACCTGAATATAGAAGATTCAGCGGCAGTAAACAGCAGCGGGGTGGCGATATTTACCGGTAAGAGAAAGCTGCCTGGCGGCGTTTATGCAATGGTTTTGCCTGGAAAGAGAATTACAATTGATTTTTTTGTTGATAAAGAACAGTTGATTTCGATGAAAGTGGATACTACAGACCTGGTTAATAAGACGGTCGTTACGGGATCAAAAGAAAATATATTATTCCAGCAATACCAGCAATACATTGGGGTAAAAGGAAAATTGCTGGAAGCGGAACGGCAGGCTTACCTGCAATCAGCTACAAAAAAAGATTCCGCCTTGCATGAAGCGAATTATCTTAAGTACAATAAGGAATTAAACGATTACCGGGAGGGGATCATCACAAACCATCCCAAATCAATGATGGCAGTCTTATTGAATGCGATGAAAGAACCGAAGCCCTTGGGGAATAAAATGCAAAGCCGGAACGATTCGTTGGAAAACTATTATTACTACAAAGCTCATTATTGGGATGGAATCGACTTTATGGATGACCGCATTTTAAGGACTCCTTTCTTTCTCCCCAAATTTGAAAAATATTACCGGGAGATCATGGTCCCACAGGCAGATAGTATTATTAAAGAGGTGGACTACCAGTTGCTGCTGGCCCGCAGTAGCCCGGAAGTATATAAGTTCTTATTGAACTGGCTTACCGACGAATACATAAATCCTAAATATATGGGTCAGGATGCTGTTTTTGTCCACCTGTTTGAAAAATATCATAGCAAGGGACTTACGGGCTGGCTTAATGAAAAGCAAATGGAAACAATCAGCCGCAGGGCCTATATGCTGATGGCGAATTTGATTGGTTTAAAAGCGGCAGACCTGGAAATGCTTGATACTACGGGAAAACCTTCACCCTTATACAGGGTAGAGGCAGACTATACAGTTGTTTGTTTCTGGGATCCTACCTGCGGCCATTGCAAGGAGGAAATGCCCAGGCTGGATTCTATTTACCAGGCAAGCTGGAAAAAACACGGCGTAAAGATATATGGGGTGTTATCTGCCGACTCGAAAGAAAATCTAAAGCCGGAATGGTTGAAATATATACGGGAACACAAATTGGGAGATTGGATCAATGTTTACCAGACAAAGGAAATGGAAACGGCCGGTTATGCAGCACAAAAGCCAGGTTACCGCCAGCTTTATGATATTACCCTTACACCTACCCTGTACCTGCTGGACAAAGAAAAACGGATCATCGGTAAAAAATTAACCTGGCAACAACTGGATGAATTGTTACAGGTTAAATGGAACGCTAAAACTAATTGATTCATGATGAAGAAAATAGTAGTGCTGTTTGTTGTTTTCCTTGGGACAACCCAGCTTTTTTCTCAAACACTTTTTACATATGGTCCATACCAGGTTGGAAAGGATGAATTTTTGAGAGCCTACAATAAAAACCAAACACCTGTTACAAATAAGGAGCAATCGATTAAAGAATACCTGGATCTGTATTCCAGATTTAAATTGAAAGTGAAAATCGCACAGGAACTGCGGCTGGACACCTTGCAACAACTGAAATACGATTTACAAAGCTTTCGCAGCCAGGTAGCCGAAGGATACATGAATGATGAAAAAGGACTGAAAGCATTGTTAGATGAAGCATTGCTGCGCAGCCGGAAGGATATTCATTTATTGCATTTTTCTGTTAACCTGAATTCAAAAATGACCGCCGGAGATACATTGAAAGCGTACAAGGCAATGGAAGAACTGGCAGAAGAATTAAAAGAAGGCAAGACCGATTATTCCGAAATAGTAGACGAGATCAGCAAAAAGTACATGGAGGTAAAAGGAAAAGACCTTGGTTATATTACCGCATTATCTCTTCCCTATGATATTGAGAACCTGGTTTATGACCTGCAGCCTGGCGGCATCACTAAACCCTATCGTACCAAAACGGCGCTGCACATTTTTAAAAATGCGGATGAGCGAAAAAGTGCGGGCAAATGGAAAATAGCCCAGATATTATTATCCATTCCTCCCAATGTATCCGGTGCTGAATTAAAATCTATTGAGGCGAAGGCAGATTCTATTCATAAGCTCCTGATTGACGGCGGGGATTTCAACCAATTGGCAAAACAATTTAGTGAAGATAAATTAACCTACCTGAACGGAGGGGAAATGCCTGAATTTGGTACCGGCAAATTTGAATTGCCTTTTGAAAGCAAAGTATTTGAATTAAAAAAAGATGGGGAGATTTCAAAACCCATTTTTACCGGCTACGGGTATCATATTGTCAAGCGACTGCAACAGCGGGATATCCCCGCTGAAATGAACGATGAAGCATTTGTATCTGCCTTAAAACAACAAATAATGCAGGACTCACGGATTAATGCCGTGAAGGCAGCGTTTTTAAAGACTATAAAAATAAGGACAGGGTATAAAAGGAATGCAGCTATTAAAGAGACAGACCTGTTTCGATATGCTGATAGTGTTACTGTAACCAACAAGGTGGGAAATTACCCGATCAGTAACAAAACGATTTTTTCTTTCGCCAAATTGAATGTGAAGGGATCGGATTGGTTGAATTTTGTGAAAGATTATAAACTGAATACTGATGTATACAAAGGAGAAAATAATGCAACCTTATTGGATAAATATATTTCCACCACTTCCTTTGAATATTACCGTAAGTACCTGGAAGAATATAATAATGACTTCAAATACCAGATGCAGGAGTTTAAGGAGGGTAATATGTTGTTTGAAATAATGGAACGAAATGTATGGAATAAGGCGGCCAATGACAGTGCCGGCCTGCAAAAATTCTATGAAGAACATAAAACCAAATATAAATGGGCGGCCAGCGCGGATATTTTATTATTTAACTGCAGCGATAGTAAAGTAGCGGAAGACGCGGCTACGGCATTGCGCAATGGAAAGAACTGGAAACTGATAGCGGAAGAAAGCGACGGTAAATTGCAATCAGACTCAGGGAGGTATGAACAGGCTCAAATACAATTGCCTGCAGGCACCACTATCACAGAAGGGTTAATATCAGCACCTTTAAAGAATAGCGAAGATAATACCACAAGTTTTGTGAAAGTGTTGAGAATATACCCCTCCAACCAGCAAAGGAGTTTTGATGACGCAAAGGGACTGGTAATAAATGACTATCAAAGTTATTTAGAAGAAAAGTGGATAGACGAACTTAAAAAGAAGTATCCGGTAAAGATCAACGAAACTGTTTTCAGGTCTTTGCTGGATTAGCCTGACCCGGGATTAATACAGGGCACCAATTCCCCGCGCCACTTTTCGGAGGAAGTTAGGAAATTAAATTATTTCCTTTACCACATTATAGATCAGTTTTGCCTTCCCTAATGTATAATAATGTAATACAGGCACACCAAAGGCTTTTAGTTCTTTTGATTGTTGTATCAGCCATTTAGTACCTATTTCCTCTACATCCAGGTCTGTTTTAGCCTTAGTTACAGCATCCGATAGATCAGTTGGTATATCTACATGGAATATTTTTGGCAAAATGGTCAATTGCTTTTTATTGGTAATTGGTTTCAGACCGGGAATAATGGGAACTTCAATGCCGATGGCCCGGCACTCTTTTACAAATTGATAAAATTTATTGTTGTCAAAGAACATTTGGGTCATGATGTAATCTGCACCAGCATCCACTTTGGCTTTCAGGTGCTGCAGGTCGGTTTGCAGATTTGGGGCTTCAAAATGTTTTTCCGGATAACCCGCGGTACCGATACAAAAATCAGGTTTGCCCCCATTCTTGATATCTTCTTCCTGGTAAATACCGTTTTTAAGGTTAATCACCTGTTTTAAGAGATCAACAGCATATGCATTACCATCCGGCTCCGGTTCAAAATTGGTTTCATTCTTTGCAGCGTCCCCTCTTAAAACCAGCACATTGTCAATTCCCAAAAAGTTCAGGTCTATCAGGGCGTCTTCTGTTACTCTCTTACTGAAACCACCACAAATTAAATGCGGCACCGTATCAATATTATAATGATATTTTATAGCAGCGCAAATAGCAACGGTACCGGGGCGTTTCCTTACTTCTACTTTTTCGAAAGTTCCATCTGCTTTCTTCTTAAACATGGTTTCGCTGCGGTGGTAGGTAACATTTATAAAGGAAGGTTTAAACTCCATCAAAGGATCTAAATGGTCATATATTGACTGAATAGTCCTGCCCTTCAACGGGGGTAAAACTTCAAATGAAACCAGTGTACCTGTTGCCTGCGAAATATGTTCTGTTACTTTCATAAATTTAAAATGGAAGCAAAGATAAAGCCTAATCAGAAAAAAACCTGTGATTGTATGGGTGCATCCCAAATTGTCGCTCCTGATTTCGGTCGGTGGTGGACACCGACCGAGGCCG
>JBDTWP010000301.1:0-9079 GCA_040006615.1 Ferruginibacter sp. | reverse complement strand
TTAACGGTGCACAAGGGGGAACTGATGGTGGAAGAAAAGGGGATTTATTCGATCGAGAAATTTTTAGTTTCACGTCGCCTGATGTATTGGCAGGTATACCTGCACAAAACAGTTCTGTGTGCCGAGCAAATGTTGAAAAGGATCATTAAAAGGGCAAAATACATCAAGGCATCCACTCAATTGCCCCTCAACCAGTTTATAAATGAACCGGTTGAAACGGTAACGCTGGAACAATTTTGTAAGCTGGATGATTACGATGTTGTTTCAGCGATTAAAGGCTGGTGCACCCACGAAGATAAAGTATTGTCTTTTTTGAGCAAAAGTATCATCAACCGCGATTTACTGAAAGTGAAATATTTTGCGGAACCGGTCGATGAAAATCTGATAGAAGAAAAAACATTGGAAGCAATGCAAAAAATGAACCTTTGCGCAGAAGAAGCGGCCTGGCTGGTTTTTACGGGTGAAGCTTCGGGCAGCACCTACAATTTTGACGATGAACACATCAATATTTTATTCAAGGACGGATCGGTAAAAGATATATCTGAAGTTGATGATGCACTTATTAATCAAAACCAGAGTGGCAAGATTAAAAAATATTACATTTGTTATTTAAGATAGTGTTACCCGTTAGGTGTTATCCAGGAGCCAGGGAGGCCACTGACAACGAATGGCTGAAAGCTAAAGCAATGAAAATATGCAATTCTCCGCAGCACAAATAGCCTTGATGGTGAATGGTAAAATTGAAGGCAATCCAACTGCCGTGGTAGCATCCTTCGGTAAAATTGAAGAAGCTATAAGCGGGCAGCTTGCATTTTTGGCCAACCCTAAATACGAAGAACATCTGTACAGCTCTCATGCTACCATCATCATCATTAATGAAACGCAGGAATTAAAGCACCCAATTCCTGCAACCCTTATACGTGTTCCTGATGCTTATACCGCCTTCGCTACTTTATTAGATAAATACCAGCAAATACAAACCCACCAGTTAAGTGGTATTCAGCAACCCGCGTATATTCATGCGACATCAAAAATAGGCGAGGCCGTATTCATCGGGGCCTTTTCATACATTGGCGAAAATGCAGTAATTGCAAACGGAGCCAAAATTTTTCCCAATGCATATATTGGCAACAATGTTATAGTAGGTGAAAATTCTATCATTCACCCGGGGGTAAAAATTTATCATGATTGCGTGATCGGTAAAAATGTGGTAATACATGCGGGCACTATTATTGGCGGTGATGGCTTTGGTTTTGCGCCACAGGCCGATGGTACTTTTAAAAAAGTACCCCAGATCGGTAACGTAATTATTGAAGATGATGTAGAGATAGGATCAAATACCACTATCGACAGGGGCACGATGGGGAGTACCCTTATAAAATCAGGCGCCAAATTGGACAACCTTTTGCAGATTGCCCATAATGTAGAAATAGGCAATAATTCGGTAATTGCAGCGCAGGCAGGCATTAGCGGCAGCACAAAGGTTGGTAATAATGTAATGATCGGTGGACAGGTAGGTATTGTTGGCCATTTAATAATTGCAGACGGAAGTAAAATAAATGCACAAAGCGGAGTAAGCAAATCAATAAAAACACCTAACACTGCCGTTACAGGCTCACCTGCATTTGACTATACAGCCGCACTAAGGAGCCAGGCAATAGCGAGGAAATTGCCCGATCTGGAAAAAAGGATAAAAGAACTGGAAGAAATAGTAAAACTTATGAGGGATAAAGTTAACTGATAATTACCCTCGCCTGCCACCTGGGGGAATAACTCCCCATAACCTGAGCCTGACTAACTATTAAGCAAATTTAAATAATACTGGAATTGTGCTGATTTGAAATGCAAAAATGACTTCCCCAGGCATTCGGCCTTTGAATGCATTCTGATATATTGATTCAAAAAGGTATATTGCCCATTGGTGATTCTGCACCTTGATAATATCAGGCATCAAAAAATCACGCATCAGACATTAATAGCATGTGCATATAAATTTAAATATCTTTGCCAAAATTTTGAAGAAAAGCATGAACGAATATTTCAATCCTGATAAACAACATACATTAGTTTCCGAAGTACAGATTTCAGGTACCGGTCTTCATACCGGCATCAATGTAGATATGAAACTTAAGCCCGCCAATCCGGGATTTGGTTTTCAGTTTCAACGCGCAGACCTTCCGGGAATGCCCATAATTAAAGCCGATTGCGACCTGGTAACCGATACGTCGAGAGGAACTACCCTGGAATTAGGTGAAGTTAAAGTAAGTACTGTAGAACATGTACTGGCAGCACTCGTGGGAATGGGAATCGATAATTGCCTGATCGAGATAAATGGACCCGAAATCCCTATAATAGACGGAAGCAGTGAACCATTTGTAGAAATAATTGAACAAGCAGGAGTAATTGAACAGGACGCTGAAAAAACCTGGTATAATATTGATACCAATATTTCGTACTATGACGAAGACAAGAGGGTGGAAATAACCGCACTACCTTCTACCAATTACAAAATTACCACGCTGATCGATTTTAATTCCCCGGTACTCGGTACCCAGCATGCCAGTCTGAAAAGCATGAAAGAATTTAAGACAGAAATAGCGCCCTGCCGGACTTTTTGTTTTTTGCATGAGCTGCAGGCACTGCTCGATAATAACCTGATAAAAGGCGGAGATATTAATAATGCAATCGTTGTGGTCGACAAACCCCTGACGATTGAAGAAATGAACCGCCTTGCAAAAGCATTTGGCAAGGAAAAAATGGAAGTAAAAAGTGAAGGGTACTTAAACAACCTGGAATTACGCTTTCCAAACGAAGCCGCAAGGCACAAACTCCTGGATATAGTTGGCGACCTGGCACTGATCGGTTATGCAGTGAAGGGACATATTATAGCCAACAGGCCAGGTCATAGCAGTAATGTGGCTTTTGCTAAAAAAATAAAACAATACATAAAAAAAAATAAGCACACAAGGAATATTCCTGTTTACCACCCTAACCAGGCCCCGATATATACATTACAACAAATAGAAGCTACATTGCCTCACCGGTATCCATTTTTGCTGGTTGATAAAATAATTGAGCTGACGGATAAGCAAATAGTCGGTATCAAAAATGTAACCTTCAACGAGTTTTTTTTCCAGGGTCATTTTCCAGGTAACCCTGTGATGCCTGGTGTTTTGCAGATAGAAGCTTTGGCTCAAACAGGCGGTATTCTTTGCATCAATGCTATGCCGGAAGGGCAATATGATACATATTTCATAAAAATAGAGAATTGTAAATTCAAGCAAAAAGTAATACCCGGTGATACCATGATTTTAAAGATGGAGCTGATAGAACCAATTCGCCGGGGTATCTGTGTGATGAGGGGTAGCGTATATGTAGGCAACAAACTTTGTACGGAGGGCGATTTAACGGCGCAGTTGGTTAAGAGGAATTAATGGCTCAATGGCTCAATGACTCAATGGCTCAATGGCTCAATGACTCAATGGCTCAATGACTCAATGACTCAATGGCTCAATGGCTCAATGGCTCAATGGCTCAATTTGAAAATAACTCAGTTAATTCATTTAAATCGTATGACCTTAAATTGCGCTATTTGCACATTTTTATATTTTCAAATTATTTATGATTCACCCCCATACATACATTCACCCCAACGCAAAATTAGCTACTAATGTTAAAGTTGATCCGTTTAGTGTTATTCACCAAAACGTTGAAATTGGGGAAGGCACCTGGATTGGCAGCAACGTAACCATTATGGAAGGTGCAAGGATCGGCAAAAACTGCCGCATTTTTCCAGGCGCGGTGATCGCCGCTATTCCGCAGGATCTGAAATTTGACAACGAAGCTACTACTGTGGAAATTGGCGACAATACTACCATCCGGGAATTTGTTACGGTTAACCGCGGAAGTAAGGATCGCTGGACCACCAGGGTGGGCAACAATTGTCTCCTTATGGCTTATTGTCATATCGCACATGATTGCGAAGTGGGTAATAATTGCATATTGAGTAACAATACCCAAATGGCCGGCCATGTAATTGTAGGGGATTTTGCGATATTGGGCGGGATGTGCGCCATACACCAGTTTGTACAAATCGGGCAACATGCTTTTGTAAGTGGTGGCAGCCTGGTAAGTAAGGATGTGCCTCCATATATCAAAGCGGGAAGGTCTCCGCTGAGCTATGCAGGTGTAAATTCGGTTGGATTAAAACGCAGAGGTTTTTCTTTAGGTAGCATCAACCAGATACTGGACATTTACCGGATCATTTATAACAAATCACTGAATACTTCGCAGGCACTTAATTATATTGAGGAAGAATTACCGGCCACTGACGCAAGAGATGAAATCGTTACGTTTATTCGGGAAAGTGGCAGGGGAATCATCAAACGGTATACTAAGGGAAGTATGGATGATGAATAGGCCCCTCAGAAACTCCCGCGTGGCGGAGAGGAAAAGCAGGATGCAGGGGCGATGATCATTTTTTATTTACTTTTATTATTTTAATACTACCCATTCCTTACCATTCGGGTTAGGAACGGGAATGGGGTTTTTATGCAAATCACACTAACCAATACCGGCAAGCGCTACAACAGGGAGTGGATCTTCCGTCACTTCAATTATGAATTCAATTCAGGGAAAAAATATGCCATTACGGGCGCCAATGGTTCAGGAAAGTCAACCTTATTACAGGTAATAGCCGGCGCACTCACGCACAATGAAGGTAGTATTCAGATGACAATTAATAGCAAATTGTTGCCTGAAGAAAATTGTTATCAACATCTTTCTATTGCGGCTCCTTACCTGGAATTGATTGAAGAGATGACCGCCAATGAGTTCCTGTCTTTTCACAATCAATTTAAATCCCTGTCCTGTTCCAGGGAAGAAATTCTTACTGCAATCGGCCTTGAAAAAGCAGCAGATAAGCAGATACGTTATTACAGCAGTGGCATGAAACAGCGGCTTAAACTGGCGCAGGCTTTTTTTTGCACTGCTGCCGTACTGTTACTGGATGAACCTGTTACTAATTTAGATGCGGATGGTATCGCGTTGTATCACCAGCTCATCAATAATTATACAGCTAATAAACTGGTAATTATAAGCAGTAACGATCTTCAGGAATATGAGTTTTGTACAGAGGTGATAGAGATTGGCAAATATAAATAGTTATTTGATGCCTTTGCCTACTTCTCCCGTCGGGACCTAGTAACAATCAGTCTTCGGTTACTGACTTCCCGGACTATATGGGTGTAATGAGGGGGGAGGGCGTGTTAGACCAGTGTTAGATATGGACTAGCCCAGGAGTTCCTCAGTAAGATCCTCTAATAAAGGTCTCATAAAGGTCTCGTAAAGCTCTCATAAACCTGGGAGAGAAAAATACAGTTTTTAGATAAAAAATCATGCTGTTTGTATTTCACACCAAAGATTTCTTTCCTCGTAATCTAATAAAAAAGCCAGAAAAAACCAAGAATATTTCCTTCAATTATAAAGATAAATGGTAGAATAATTGCCCTATGACTCAATGGCAGGCCTATCTCTTGCTGGCTATCAACAAATTCAAATCGGTAAATTTCAAATCAAACCTTTCACTTAAATAAAAATTAGTAAGGCTTCCCTTAAACAAATAAATTCCGCTGCGAATATTAATCTTATACCAAACCACATTGTCAATACCGCCGTCCTCCGCAGTTTCCAGCAACAATGGCATCAATACATTGCTAATGGCCTGTGATGCCGTACGGGCAAAACCACTTGGAATATTGGGTACGCAATAATGAATTACGTCGTATTTCCTGAATACCGGCTTTTCATGGGTGGTTACTTCGCTGGTCTCAAAACATCCACCTCTGTCAATACTGACATCTACGATCACGGTTCCCGGCCGCATATTGCTTACCATTTCTTCCGTAACCACTATTGGCGTTCGGCCACCAGTGCTGCTTAAAGCGCCTACAGCCACATCACAGGTTTTCAATTGCTTTGATAAAATCTTCGGTTCAATAACGGAGGTCCATAAACGACCTCCAATATTATTTTGAAGGCGTTTCAAACGGTAAATACTGTTATCAAAAATTTTTACGCTTGCACCCATGGCCAGCGCAGTCCTTGCTGCATACTCACCTACTATACCCGCGCCAATTATGATAACTTTGGTAGGAGGAATACCACTGATACCACCTACCAATACACCCTTGCCATTATTAGCTTTACTTAAATATTGCCCCGCAATCAACATAACCGCGCTTCCGGCAATTTCACTCATACTCCTCACAATCGGATTATGGCCTGTATCATCTTTTAGATTTTCAAAACTCAGCGCAGTAATTCTTTTATCCATCATCTTTTGCAAAATTTCCCTTTTCATAACAGCCAGGTGTATCGGGGAAATAATATACTGGTTTTGCTTCAGCAGCTGACATTCACTTTCACTAACGGGAGCACTTTTCACCAGTACATCACAGTCAAAGACCTCCTTTTTGTCGTAAGCTATTTTTGCGCCTGCATCACTGTAATCTATATCGTTATAGCTGGCACCCTCACCCGCCTTTGTCTCAACCACTACCCGGTGACCATTTGCTACCATTACACCTACCGCTTCGGGTGTCAACGCGATACGATTTTCATTAAATGAGTTTTCTTTGGGAATGCCAATATACAATTCTGTACCTTTTGGTTTAATATCTAATGTTTCTTCAAGGGTTTCGTATGAAAATGAAGGAGAAATATAAGGTTTTGATGTAGCCATAATGATTTATTATTGAAAATACCGTCCTGCCGCCAGGCAGGTACAAATTACAAATTAATACCGACACTGCATTTTAGTATTCACTGATTTCAGACAGATGCCATCAATTCTGTGCATAAAATCTTTATTCAACCTGGTTTACCATGTTATAATTTATCAGTTAGGAGTTTTCTTGTATGTGCATTCACCGCAACAATGGATATATGCAAGGTGTCATCAGGAAAAATTCCCAAAGCCTTTCCGGGCCATTCCACCAAACAGGTGTTTCCTGAAAATAAGCAATCTTCCACGCCACCACTGATAGCCTCTCCTTCATCTTTTATACGATACAGATCGATGTGGTAAATTATTTCACCCTCAATGTCTATATATTGGTTAATAATTGAAAATGTAGGACTTGAAATATGGTCTTTTACACCCATCGCCTCACACAATGCATGTATAAAGGTAGTTTTACCCGCACCCATTTCGCCATGGAACGCGAATACTTTATGCCCTGCAGCAATACCCAGTATTTTTTTTGCAGCCGTCGCTATTTCTTCCAAAGTAAAAATTACCTCCATGTTGCAAAGATATTTTCCTTCATTAGTAATTGGTTGACTGATGCAAAGAATAATTTTGCATCATGGAAAAAGTAGAATGGAAGGTAGAAGGAATGACTTGTACGAATTGTGCCTTAACTATCAACCAGTACCTTAAAAAAGAGGGACTAAGCGATATAAAAGTAAGTTTCATTGGAAACGAAGTAAGCTTTGATCTTAATGAAAATAAATCAAAGGAAACATTGGCCAAAGGGATCGAAGACCTGGGTTATCATATCGTTAATGATCAGAACATACAAAGCAGCAGGCAAAAAAACAAGTTTTTTTCCAACCATCTCCGGCGATTCGGCTTCTGCCTTCCCTTCACCTTGGTATTGACACTTCACATGCTTCCATGGGATATTCATTTTTTAATGAACCCATGGATTCAATTAGCCATTTGCGTGCCCGTTTATATTGCAGGCATGGGATACTTTGGTGTAAGTGCGGTAAAAAGCCTTCGCCGTGGTATACCCAATATGAATGTATTAATAGCCGTAGGTGCCACTGCAGCTTTTATTTATAGTCTGATCGGCACGCTGTGGAATTTGGGAATGAATTATATTTATTATGAAACAACCGCTACAATTATCACTTTGGTTTTCCTGGGTGAATGGGTCGAAAATAAATCTGTCGCAGCTACGCAAAAAGAACTGAACAAGTTGTCCCGCAGTCAAAAACTGATGGCCAATATGATCGCTTTTGATGACCAGCATAAAGAGGTAATTTTCGCTGTTGAAAATACTCATCTTCATGTAGGCGACCTGGTATTAATAAAAAGTGGTGAGCAGGTACCCATGGATTGTAAAATTCTTTGGGGTGAAGCACATGTAAATGAATCATTGCTTACCGGCGAAAGCCTGCCCTTGTTCAAACAGAAAAAAGATGTATTGATCGGGGGAAGTCTTGTAACGGATGGAACGGTTAAGGCACAGGTTACCGCTACCGGAAAGGACACCGTGTTAAGCAATATTTTAAATTTGGTAAAAGAGGCCCAGGGCGAAAAACCACCGGTGCAGCAATTGGCGGACAGGATCAGCTCCGTTTTCGTGCCTGTCGTAATCAGTATTTCTTTACTCGCTTTTTTATTGAATTATTTTGTTTTCGATATTGACGCCACCCATTCATTAATGAGAAGTATCGCGGTGTTGGTAATCAGTTGTCCATGTGCCATGGGCCTTGCAACACCGGCTGCCATTGCTGTTGGCTTAGGCAGGGCGGCCAGGAATGGTATTCTTTTCCGGAATGCAAAAAGCCTGGAATTATTCAAAAATATCAGAACAGTAATTTTTGATAAAACAGGAACTTTGACAATGGGGCAGTTTACAATTTCAGGTTTTGAATGCACCAATATTAATAAAACAGAATTTAAACGAATTATTTTTTCATTAGAAAAATATTCCAATCATCCTATAGCAAAAGCGATTAGTTCGGAATGGAAAGTAAATAATGAAATACACTGGAAAAAAATTGAAGAGATAAAGGGTATTGGAATGAAGGCGGAGGACAATGATGGAAATATCTACCGGCTAGGTTCTCATAAAATGGCTGAAACGCTTACAGCGGAGGCCGACCATTCAGCCTACCTGCTAAAAAATGATTTGCTGGTGGGGTGGTTTGATATGGATGATGAGATAAGAGAAGAGGCGAAAGATGTAATCAGTTACCTGCATTCAAAAAACATACAAACCATTTTATTAAGCGGTGATGCCTTTGAAAGAACCAGGAAAGTAGCGGATTTGCTGGGCGTTAAAGA
>JBDTWP010000300.1:0-9097 GCA_040006615.1 Ferruginibacter sp. | reverse complement strand
TCAGCAGTACCGTTATTGCACAGGCGGATTATGATATGCAATCGCTGGCTTATGAGTTAAATTTTGCTGCTGCAAGATGCGCAAGAGTGGCGGCCGATGAGTATTCTATCAAAACTCCCTCTAAACAAAGATATGTTGCAGGCGCGATGGGGCCGCTGAATAAAACACTGAGTCTTTCTCCCGATGTAAATAACCCAGGTTTTCGTGCCGTTAGTTTTGATGAGGTGGCGGCAGCATATACTGAGCAGGTTAGAGGATTGGTTGATGGCGGAGTGGATGTTTTATTAATTGAAACCATCTTTGATACGTTGAATGCAAAGGCTGCTATTTACGCCATACAAAATTATTTTAGAAAAAACCCGCTCCCTGCTTTGATGAATAAATCATTTGCAGGGAATCTTCCTTTTGGAGGCCGGGGATCTTTACCCATAATGATCAGCGGAACCATTACAGATGCCAGCGGCCGCACATTAAGCGGGCAAACCCTGGAAGCCTTTTATGTATCGGTAATGCACGCCAACCCGTTAAGTGTCGGCTTAAATTGTGCTTTGGGAGCGGCGGAAATGCGGCCACATATTGAAGAATTGTCCGGGATATGCAACTGTTACACATCCGCGTATCCAAATGCAGGCCTGCCAAACGCATTTGGCGAGTACGATGAACAACCGCATGAGACCGCCCATATTATAGAAGAATGGGCGGCCAATGGCTGGCTGAATATTGTGGGCGGATGCTGTGGCACTACACCTGATCATATCAAACATATCGCAGATGAGGTTGCCAAATATAGTCCAAGGGAATTACCGATACTGGACGAGGTTTTGTAAGAAGCGTTTCATTCTGATAAAAATTTATAAGTAGCCAAATAATGTGCATCTTAAGAAAAGCCGGGTTGCATTATACTTAGCTGGAACCTTCCTCCGCGGCGGTGCAGGTGGGGCTAAAAATTAATATAAAAACTCATCGTCCCCATTTGGCGAACAGAAGAAAATAAATTATGACCGAATCTATTCATATCAAACCCTTTCTGAGATTAAGCGGACTTGAACCATTAGTTGTTCGCCCTGAAACAAATTTTGTAAACATTGGTGAGCGTACCAACGTTACCGGTAGTAAGAAATTCGCCAGGCTTATAAGAGAGGGTTCCTATGAAAAGGCTTTGAGTGTTGCCCGCCAGCAGGTTGAAAGCGGTGCGCAGATCATTGATATTAACATGGATGATGCGTTGCTGGAAGGTGTACAGGCCATGAATACTTTTTTGAACCTGGTACAGGCGGAGCCTGATATTGCGAGGATCCCGATCATGATCGACTCATCTAAATTCGAGATCATTGAAGCTGGCTTAAAATGTGTGCAGGGTAAATGCATTGTGAATTCAATTTCAATGAAGGAGGGCGAAGCTAAATTCATTGACCAGGCCTTTATTTGCAAAAGTTATGGTGCATCGGTAATTGTAATGGCTTTTGATGAAGCGGGCCAGGCAGATACCAAACAACGTAAAATAGAAATTTGCCACAGGGCGTATAAGATATTGACAGAAGAGGTTGGTTATGATCCGCAGGACATAATTTTTGACCCCAACATTTTTGCGATCGCCACAGGCATTGAAGAGCATAATAATTACGCAGTGGATTTTATTGAAGCCACCAGGGAAATAAAAAGACTTATGCCGCTTACCAAAGTGAGCGGTGGTGTGAGCAATGTGTCTTTCTCTTTCAGGGGTAATGATCATGTGCGGGAAGCCATTCATAGTGTGTTCCTCTTTTATGCTATAAAAGCAGGGATGGATATGGGTATTGTAAACGCAGGCCAGTTGGTGGTATACGATGAAATAGAACCAACTTTACGGGATTTGTGCGAAGACGTGATCCTGAACCGGAACAACGATAACAATGAAGCGACTGAAAAACTGATCCTTCATGCAGAAAAAGTAAAAGCAAAAGGTAAAGTAGAAATAAAGGATGAAAAATGGAGAAATGACCCGGTTGAAAAGCGCCTGGCTCATTCTCTCGTAAATGGTATTACCGATTATATTGATGCGGATACGGAAGAAGCCCGCCTTAAGTATCCCAAACCGTTGGATGTGATTGAAGGGCCGCTGATGGATGGTATGAATATAGTTGGTGATCTCTTTGGCGCTGGCAAGATGTTTTTGCCGCAGGTAGTAAAAAGTGCCCGCGTAATGAAAAAAGCGGTGGCCATACTTACCCCTTTTATTGAAAAGGAAAAAGAAGAGAGGAAGCAGGCCCACCTCGCAGCTGGTACCACCAATGACGAGTCATCCGGTGCGGCAAAGATCCTGCTGGCAACTGTTAAAGGCGATGTACATGATATTGGTAAAAATATTGTTGGTGTGGTATTAGGCTGTAATGGGTATGATATAATTGACCTTGGTGTAATGGTGGCGACAGAAAAAATATTGGATGCAGCGGATAAAAATAAAGTTGATATAATCGGTCTGAGCGGGTTGATTACTCCTTCGCTTGACGAAATGGCCCATGTGGCTCGGGAGATGAAACGAAGGGGAATGACACAACCTTTATTAATTGGCGGTGCCACCACTTCCCGCATGCACACTGCCGTAAAAATTGCGCAGCAATACGACAATGGCGTAATACATGTACTGGATGCCAGTCGTAGTGTAACTGTTGCCGGCAGCTTATTGAATAAAGAGTTTAAGCCTGATTTCCTGTTGGGTATTAAAAAGGAATATGATAAGCTAAAGGAAGATTTTGCCAACAAAAAAACGATAAAAAATTACCTCCAGTTTCGGGAAGCGCAAGAGAACGCAGCTAAAATTGATTGGGATAATTTCACCCCTGTTGCTCCCACCTTTACCGGCACAAAGATTTTTGAAAATTACGACCTTGCTGAGGTGGCGGCGTATATCGATTGGCAGCCATTCTTTATTGCATGGGAAATGCATGGCAGGTTTCCACAAATCTTACATGATGAAATAATCGGATCAGCTGCAACCCATTTATACAATGACGCACAAAAATTATTGAAACAAATTATAGATGAGAAATGGCTCACCCCAAGAGGCGCCATTGGTTTTTGGCCGGCTATCAAGACAGCGCCGGATACTGTTTCTGTACAAACTAAAAAAGGGAATATCAACCTGGAATTTTTACGGCAGCAAAGTAAAAAGGTGGCAGGGCAACCGAATTTTTCCCTGGCAGATTTTATAAAGCCGGGAGCCGGTGCATTCCCTGCAACTCAGCAGTCCGTGGAGGGGTTAGATTTTATAGGCGCATTTGCTGTAACTATCGAAGGCATAGAGCCCCATATCAAACGGTTTGAACAAAACCTGGATGATTATAATAAAATAATACTTCAGGCTTTGGGCGATCGGCTGGCGGAGGCTTTTGCAGAATTATTACATAAAAAAACAAGACTTGAATACTGGGGCTATGCAACCGATGAGCATTTAAGCAATGAGCAATTGATCAGGGAAGAATACCTGGGTATCCGCCCTGCACCCGGTTATCCCGCATGCCCGGATCATACGGAAAAATATAAGCTGTTTGAACTGCTGGGAGGAAAAGAATCTACCGGGATTACCCTTACAGAATCCCTGGCGATGTACCCGGCATCTTCTGTTTCCGGTTGGTATTTTGCCAACCCCGAAAGTAAATATTTCGGTGTAGGTAAAATAAACGAGGATCAACTAAAGGATTATGCGGAAAGAAAAGGCATGTCACAGGCTGAGGCCAGGAGATGGCTGAGCCCGGTATTGGATTAATTTAAGCATGGATTTACCAATAATATATAAAAAATAAATTATGTAGCTTTACTGACTATTATTATTTTTTATGCGTATCATCTCCTACAACGTCAACGGCATCCGTGCCGCATTAAAAAAGGGATTTATTGATTGGTTAAAAACAAACCCCGCGGATATTATTTGCCTGCAGGAAACGAAGGCAACCAAAGATGATGTAGATGTAAAACAATTGGAAGCACTTGGCTTTGATCACCATTGGTTTAGTGCAGAAAAAAAGGGTTATAGCGGGGTGGCCGTATTTACAAAAATAAAACCAGATAATGTTTGTATCGGCTGTAATATTCCCGTAAGTGATGCTGAAGGGCGGGTGATTCAACTTGATTTTGGTGATATCCGCCTGATTAATGCCTATTTCCCGTCCGGAACCAGTGGCGACCTGAGACAGCAATTTAAATATGAATGGTTAGATGAGTTTCACGCTTACCTGGATGAACTAAAGAAAAAACATCCCAAATTAATTTTATGTGGCGACTACAATATTGCCCATGAAGAGATCGATATACACGACCCAAAGGGAAATACAAACAGCAGTGGTTTCCTGCCCCGGGAAAGGGAATGGATGACCGGATTTTTAAAGGCCGGCTGGATTGATACTTTCCGTGTATTTCACCCGGAACCCCATCGATACAGCTGGTGGAGCCAGCGCTTCCCAAGCGTACGGTTGAATAATAAAGGATGGCGTATCGACTATATTACTGTAACAGCACCTTTAAGGGAGCAATTGGCAGATGCCGATATCTATCATGATATAATACACAGTGACCATTGCCCCGTTTTTTTGGAAATTAATACCTGAAAGGTCATGGTATGAGGGGTTTAAATTATTATTCTGCAGTTATCCGCTGAGCTGGCTTACCTTGCTGCACTATACCCAACAAATATTCTGCTATGGAAGCCCTGATTTTTATTGCGCTGATAGTTATTATCATTTTATTATTCAACATTAAGTCGCGGCAAAAAGAAATAGCCGGTCGCACACACCAGAGTTTTTTATCGTTAAAAAAGGAATTGCTGGAATTGAATGAGGCTGCGAAAAACATTCCGGCGAAAGAAGAACCAGTAAAGCCGACAGACGACAGCGTGGTTCAGTGGCGACCGTACACGCCTCCTGCAATTGCGGCATCAGTTGTTTTACCTGCTCACTCCGTATCAATTCCCCTGGAAGAAAAGGAAGCAATTCCTGCATCTGCAATTACTCCCATTGAAGAAGATCAAACCACCGGTTTACCTGCAGAGCCTGTAAAGCAATTTACACCTTCAACGCCTGTAGAAAGCTGGCTGGAGAAATGGCTCCGCAATAATCCTGATCTAGAGAAATTTATAGGTGAAAATCTTATTAATAAAATTGGTATCGCCGTATTGGTGCTGGGGATAGCATTTTTTGTAAAATATGCTATTGACCAGGATTGGATCAAAGAAGCCGGCCGGGTTAGCATCGGCATTGGTTGTGGTATCGTCCTGACCGGCCTGGCTCATTATTTACGCTATACATATCGTTCCTTTAGTTCAGTCCTGGCCGGCGGGGGTATTGCCGTATTCTATTTTACCATAGCATTTGCCTTCCATGAATACCAGCTATTTTCTCAAACAATGGCATTTGTAATCATGATTGTTATTACCCTTTTTGCAGTAATTCTCTCATTGCTCTATAACAAAATGGAACTCGCAGTAATAGCCGCTATTGGTGGCTTTATTACTCCGTTTTTAGTAAGTTCGGGTAGCGGTAATTATATTGTTTTGTTCACCTACCTGCTTATTCTAAATCTGGGCATGCTTGCCCTTGCCTGGTTTAAAAAATGGCAGGCAATCACTGTCATTGCACTTTTTTTTACATGCTGCATTTATGGAGGATGGCTGGTGCAAAACACCGCTTTTGGTGATGAGTTTCCCCTCTACAAAAATTCACTGGTTTTTGCCACTGCATTCTATATATTGTTCCTCGGTATGAGTATGATACATAATATACGTACCCGGCAACCTTTTAAAGCCTTTGATTTCTCAATACTGATGCTGATAACATTTAGTTACTATGCGGCTGGGATGGCTAATTTGCACTACTGGAATGATGGAGCCTACCAGGGATTGTTTACCATTGCTTTAGCTGTAGTAAACTTTTGCCTTGCAGGGTATTTTTATAAAACCAATAAAGGGGATAGGAATTTGCTGTATTTGCTTATTGGTCTTACACTTACATTTATTTCTCTTGCTGCACCTGTTCAGTTACACGGTCATACCATTACTTTATTCTGGAGTGCAGAATTCGTCTTACTTTATTGGTTGCACCAGCGCAGTGGTATCCCCATTTTCAAATATTCGTCTGTTATTATATTGACAGGGATGATGATTAGTTTGCTGATGGACTGGGAAAAATCAAATGATCCGGGCGGGCCCCATTTAACGGTAATTTTTAAGAACCTTCAGGGATTTATTACAAATATCGGGGCGGTGCTGGCTTTTGTGTTCTATGCGGTACTTTTGAGGAAAGAACAAAATACAGCTGTCTATATAGCAGGGATTAAGAATAAGGTGGCCCGGACTGTAATGATCATGATTGCCGCTATCATTCTTTACCTGACTTGTTTATTTGGGGCAAACCTGTATTTTTACAACGACCGGTACCTGGATGTGCCCAATACATGGCACCAGTTAATTTCTTATTTATTTACAGCGCTGCTACTATGGATAATTCAGCGTTACCGGTTAAGTGTAAAAATATTATTGCAGGTGTTGCTGATAGGCGGATGCGTTGGTATGTACCTGTTAAGTATTCCCTATGTAATCCATTTAAGAAATGGGGTATTGCAGGATCAGTACCCATCCATACAGTTGTGGGTACACTGGCTGGGAACTGCAATATTGCTTTATTTGATTTACCAGGCAATCTTGCTTTACAGGAAATCCAGCCCCATTTTGCATGCGGTTAAAATATTTGCCTGGCTGGTCAATATTGTGTTGATCGCTTTTTTTAGTGTAGAATGCATGCATGTTTACGTTTTTGTGACTGCCCGGCTTCAAAATACCGATACTTCATTGCAACAATATTCAAAAGCAGGATTAACGATAATGTGGGCACTTTGTTCCTTTACCATCATGTGGCTGGGTATGAAGCATCAATACAAAACACTCCGGATCATTTCGCTATTCCTTTTTTCCCTGGCACTCGTAAAACTATTTTTGTTTGACATCCGCAATATTTCAGATGGTGGTAAAATTGCAGCCTTTATTATGCTGGGAATATTATTACTGGTCATTTCTTTCATGTATCAAAAATTAAAAAAAATTATTATTGATGATACCATCCGGTAAAATATTGGTCCTGCTATTCATGATTTACCTATCCCCTTTCATGGCCTTTGCCCAGCAGTTTAGTTATACTGCGGAATTGGAGAGGGTAGATACCACCGGTTTTTATACTATTAATATCTCGCCTCAACTATCATCATATATTAAAACTGATTTCGGCGACATCCGGATCGCGGATAATAAAAAGCAGTGGGTGCCACATATTTTGCAATCGGGCCAGGCAATGCTTTTGGAAGATTTGTTTACGGCTTTTCCCATAGTGCAAAATACATTTACAGATAGCGGTAAAAATTTATTGGTCATAAAAAATACAAAAGAGGGAGGCATTTATAACCTGAAACTTTTTCTGAAAAACTCCGCAGTAAGCCGCAATGCTGTAATTAGCGGCAGCAACGACCAGCGGGACTGGTTTATCATTGATGATAAAGTGGCTATCAGCAGGAGTCATGAGACGGTAAAAGATGAATACCTGCAGGAAATAATTTTTCCATTGGCAAAATATCGTTACCTGAAAATCGTCATAGATAATGCCCACAATGATCCATTGCTCATAACAAAGGCCGGATTTTATGCACAACCCTACTATAAAAAATTAAACAATTATCTCGATAATCCAATACCAGTATTTACACAAAAGGATACCAATAACTATTCTTATATTGAAGTGAGGCAGGATAATAAATACCAGTTTGACAAGATTTCGCTTAGTATAAGTGGTCCAAAATTTTACAGCCGTGATATGCAAATATGTCTGCCAGGTTATGGAAAGAACCAGGATGTAATGCCTGGTAAGGTAATTGCTAATTTTAATATAATGTCTGCATTGCCCGCAATATTTGAATTGCCCCGGACAAAGACCGGGCTGTTTTTTATAGTAATTAAAAATGCCGATAATCCTCCATTGAAAATAGAAAAAGTATTTATACAGCAACAAGTGGTTTCATTGTTATCGTACCTGGAGCAAGGTGAAAAATATGATCTCCGGTTTGGTGATTCACTGGCTACTTTCGCCGATTATGATCTGCAAACATTTAAAGACAGCATTTCAATTCCACGTCCCTTAAACTTTGGAATTGTACATACCATTGAAAAAAATGCGTTAATAAATGTCGCCAACAACAAAAACCGTTGGATATGGCCATCCATTATTCTGGCAGGAATAATGTTAACCTTTTTAACCTATCGGCTGACCGGTGATATCAATAAATCAAAAAAATAATTATCTCCGTCCTTATCTTTACCAGGAATAAGAGAACCATGAACAACCAATCGTGCATGGTAGTCATTTCTCGATTTACTAAACGCCCTTCACGAATTAAACCTTCTTTTTTTATATGATTTAACGCCTGATGATTATTTTCAACGTAACAACCAAAGTTCATTCTACCATACAGAACGACTGGCTAACATGGCTTAAAGAAGAACATATTCCGGATATAATGAATACCGGCTGTTTTACCAGGGCCGTTATTTTGCAATTACTGGAAACGGATGAAACCGAAGGTCCCACCTATGCCATACAATACCATGCGGAAAACAAGGCATTGTATAACCGGTATATTGAAAATTTCTCCGTCATCCTGCTACAAAAATCTTTTGATAAATGGGGCGACCAATTCGCTTCTTTTCCTTCGGTTTTGCAGGTTGTTAATTAAATGTGCAAAATAAAAGGAATTGCTTTTGTTAAATAAAATGGCTGCCTGTATTCGCGTCAAATCCGCGTGGGAAGCGGATTTACAACTATGGATTGCTGAAACCCTTGCCCTTACTGCGTTTCAGGGGGCTTCAGCGGCAGCCTGGTGGTCAATTATAACTGCGGTTCGTGTAAACCCCTTATTCCTTGCGGTTTACAGCGTTTGTTATACAATAAAAATAACAGAAAAAAAATTGTTGCATTTAAAAACCGTCTATATTTGTTGCAGTAAAAAATTTAAAAAACTTAATTATGAACAAAGCAGAATTAATCGCAAAAATTGCTGATGATGCAGGCATTACAAAAACACAAGC
>JBDTWP010000299.1:0-9118 GCA_040006615.1 Ferruginibacter sp. | reverse complement strand
TCAAGAGCCGTCGGCTCGAAACATTTTGTAGCAACGGGTTTTAACCCGTTGTATGTTATCCCCCCAGACAGAGTGCCGTAGGCACGGCAAATAATAAAACACGGGTATTAACTTGCCAAGAGCAAAATAGGAACAAAAAAAAATAAGGCTCAGAACATCGACAAATAATATCCTGAACAGCTTTCGAGGCTGTTATTTCTTTGAAAAACCGGGGAAATCTTTCTCCGACTTCGTAGTAAAACAACGACAAATCATTAATGCCATTAATCCAATTATTGACGTATTAAACCCCATTTTTTATATTCGCAGATAACCAAATTCCAGACAACGGATTAAAATCCGTTGCTACAACCTAAACCGAGCCGGCGGCTCTACCAAAAACATAAGTTGACAGCTATGGTGAAGACACGAACCGAGGCTTAACGGATTTCGGTTGGGGTAACTGATTTAGATTTAGCCTGTAGTAATAATCCTGATTCGCATTGTAATTTTAAACACCCCTTATGAAATCTATCCACCAATTTTTAACAAAATTTAATTTAGATTACTGCCTTTCAAAAGTTTGGCCATTTATTTGATTCCTTTTCAACACGGTGTGTATAAATAATATTGCCCTGTATTAGAATCAAATCGTTAAATTTGAAATAAAGGAATAAGAATCCGTTGTCGAACAATAGTTCAGTAATCTTTAAACCCATCGCACATTGACAGAAACAATTATTAACCTTGAAACCGTTAACCCGATCGAATTCTTTGGCGTTAACAATGGTAAACTTGACATTTTAAAAAAGAAATTTCCCCTTTTAAAAATTCTTAGCCGTGGCACACAAGTAAAACTGAGCGGGGCGCCCGAGCAGATTGTAGATGCCAGGGAAAAAATTGACCTGATCGTTCAATACATCGAACGCAATGGTCACATGAGTGAAAATTATTTTGAACAGATCTTAGGTGGTGACGACCAGCAGGCGGTTGATAATTTTGTTGACCGGAATCCCAATGATGTGTTGGTATTTGGGCCCAACGGCAAAACCGTAAGAGCACGTACTGTCAACCAGAAACGCATGGTTACCGCGGTTGATAAAAATGACATTGTTTTTGCCATCGGACCCGCCGGTACAGGAAAAACATATACTGCTGTAGCATTAGCGGTAAGGGCCTTAAAGGCTAAAACGGTAAAGAAGATCATTTTGACACGCCCTGCTGTGGAAGCCGGCGAAAACCTGGGTTTTTTACCCGGTGATCTGAAAGAAAAAATTGACCCTTATTTGCGTCCTTTGTATGATGCATTGGATGATATGATCCCGGCCGACAAACTAGGGTACTATATGACGACCAGGACAATTGAAATTGCCCCGCTCGCCTACATGAGGGGCCGTACATTGGACAACGCTTTTATCATTTTGGATGAAGCGCAAAATACCAATGACGGGCAATTGAAAATGTTTCTGACCCGTATCGGTGCCAATGCAAAAGCCATCATTACCGGCGATCCTACACAAATAGATCTGCCAAAAAATATGCGCAGCGGTATTGATAAAGCATTGCGGATACTGAAAAATGTAGAAGGCATTGCACATATAGAACTGGATGAGGAAGATGTGGTACGTCATAAATTAGTAAAGGCGATCATCAGGGCCTATGAAAAGGATAAAGACTTCGACCCGGGTAATGAGCGCAGGTGATAGCAGTTTGTCTGCCGGTGCATGACTAAATAAAAGGATATATCTACATAAATAGTTGAAAACGAAAAAATACCGCACATGAAAAAGGTACTGACCTGTCTTGCTTTGATTGTGGTTTTATACAGTTGCAAAAATGGAACCTCAGGGTCGCCCAAAAGAACTGTTGCAAAATTCATTGAAGCCTCCAAAGAAGGTAATATCACTGAAGTAAAAAAATATATTACCAGGTCAGACGCAGGATTATTGGAGATCGGGGAAAATTTTCTTTCTAAACTCGATCCTAACGGGGTAAATGACATGAAGGATAAAATGTCGAAAGAATTTAAAGAGAAGGCAAAAGATGCCAAAATTGAATTAAAAGACGAGCAGATAGATGGCGATAATGCGACGGTAAATGTCGAATTCATGCATGATGGTAAAACTGAAACACGTCCCTTTAGTTTAATAAAAGAAGACGGCCAATGGAAAATTTCCTTAATTTCTACAGGCATGAAAAATGCAGGTTCAAATAAACAGGATCTGCAGGAGGCGATGAAATCCCTGAATATGGATAGTATGAAGGACGTAATTGGCCAGGGCATGGAAGAATTTAACAAACTAGATAAGGATTCTTTAAAAAGGGCGATCGAGCAGGGATTGAAAGATGTGGAAAAACTTAAAGAAATTCCAAAAGATAACTAATTGAGATTATGGCGAATGGCCGATATTTTACCTTCGCCCATTCACCATTCACCATTGGCCATTCACGACGCATCCTCCAAAACAGGATGCTTTTTTATGCTGAATTCACAAAGATGTTTAACTTTAACTATGAAAATGAAATTCCTGTATGCATTTGTTTGGATTGCGGTGTTATGCTCCTGCAATGGAAAGAAAGTGCCCAATACGGATATAGAAGTAGCCCGTGCTTTTATAAAAGATATACTTGAAAATAATTTTAAAGAAGCGGAAGCTTATGTCCTGAAAGAAGACACGAATAAGCAATATTTTGATCTTTTTAAAAAAGAGTATGAATCCAAAAGCAGGGAAGAATTGGAAAACTATAAGAATGCCGATATTATTATCAATGAGATCAGCCCTCTAAATGATTCTGTGAGTATTATTAATTTTTCCAACTCTTTTAAGAAGGATAAAAGCAATAAGGTGAAGATGGTAAGACTAAACGGCCAGTGGCTTGTTGATTTACAATATACTTTTTCAGGTAACCTGTAAAACGATTCAAGTGATCAGGAATTTTTTATTAATTGGTTTGGGTGGGGCATTGGGAAGCATGTTAAGGTTTGGAAGCGCTTTGCTGGTCGGCATTAAACCTTTTCCAGCCGCTATTTTATTGATTAATATTACCGGCAGTTTTATTATCGGAATGGTAATGGCCTATAGCCTGAAGAATGAAATATTTGCAGCTAACTGGAAATTATTTTTAGCAACTGGAATCTGCGGTGGTTTTACTACCTTTTCAGCCTTTTCTTTAGATAACCTGATGCTGTTGGCAAATGGAAAATTCTGGATGTTTGCATTAAATGTAATAAGCAGTGTCCTCCTGGGTATTGCCGCGGTTTGGATAGGGTTCAGACTTATAAACCTGCTTACGGATTAACGGAATTTAAAAAAACCAACGCCAATAATCCGAAAACAGTAAACAACAAACGGTAAACAACAAACAGTAAACAACGAACAGTAAACAACAAACAGTAAACAACAAACAGTAAACAACAAACAGTAAACAACAAACAGTAAACAATAAACACAAAACAATAAACAAAAACAAACATGTACGTATTACACCCCTGGCACGGAGCCCACTATGGAAAACAATCGCCTCGTATTGTAAATGGCCTTATCGAGATCCCCCAGGGATCTAGGGCCAAATATGAAATTGATAAAGAAACTGGGTTATTGATATTGGACCGTATCATTCATTCTTCTTTTCACTACCCAATCAACTACGGTTTCATACCGCAAACATTGGGGCATGATAATGATCCCCTGGATATCCTTGTTATGTGCAGTGAAAGCATACAGCCATTGTGCCTGGTGGAAGCTACCGTAATTGGAAATATGCAGATGATTGATAATGGGGAGAAGGATGATAAAATTATCGCTGTGGCAACCTATGACCCAACTGTAAATCATATAAACAGTGTAAATGATTTACCCAAACACTTCATATCCGTCTTAAGAAATTATTTTGAAAATTATAAAGTATTGGAAAATAAAGTGGTGGAAATTGATGAGTTCCAGGATAAAGAAACAGCCTATGAAATTATTAATGATGCCATTGAATATTACAAAATAAAGTACCCGAAAAACGAATGATTGAAAAAAGAAGAAATATGGATACACAAACTATATTGATCGTCATACTGATTGGTATCGCTGCCGGTATGCTGAGTGGGCTGATAGGAATAGGCGGCGGATTGATCATCGTGCCGGCCCTGGTTTATTTCCTGGGAATGTCCCAGCATTCGGCACAGGGCACTTCACTTGGCCTGATTTTGTTGCCCGTTGGCATCCTGGGTGTATTAACCTATTATAAACAGGGCCATATAGATTTAAAAATTGTAGGCCTTCTGGCAGTTGGATTTTTAGCGGGAAGTTATTGGGGAAGTAAGATCGCCCTCAGCCTGCCACAGGAAATGGTGAAGAAATTTTTTGCAGTATTAATGATACTTGTTGCAGTTAAAATGATATTTTTTGATAAGAAAAGAGAAGTTAAAACAATCCCGGCGACAGGTGTCCAAATAAATGCTGATTCAAAATCGACGCCTGGTAGCTGATCTTACTCAGTTATCATTGATTATTTTCAAAAATATCCGAATCAGGCATCCATGGATACCTCCGGGATACCCCCGGATGCCTTACCGTGCACCCATAAAAACCCCATGGAATCCCCCTGTAAAAGTTAAGAACAGCCACCCGTTTTTTTTACCATTAGGCCGTTGTTCGGTGTTCCCGTTGAACCAGAATAAAAATTTCACCAACATATGAATGGTTGCACTGTCGAACTCATTTAAACTTATACAACTACGATCAGCTTTTTTGACAATGATCTCTTAACGCTTCTATAAAAAGGCCAAAACAATCCTATCTTTCGCTGCCAATCTGACACAATAACAACATAATTTCCTATTTTTGCAAACTTAAATTAATGATGGAAACTTTATTGACGACAAATATAAAAACCCACGACGAAGCGAGGCAGGGTGAGGCATTTGCCCCGGTAAGGGTGGAAAATAACCTGTTCAGGAAGCGGTTTTATATTGAAAGCTATGGATGTGCCATGAATTTTGCTGACAGTGAGGTGGTGGCATCCATCCTGCAAACTAATGGCTATAGTGCCACAAAGGATTGTGAAGAAGCAGATCTTATTTTCGTAAATACCTGCTCAATCCGCGAAAAAGCAGAAGCTACTGTTCGCCAAAGACTAACAGAATTCCGAAAACTGAAAAAAGCCAATCCCGGGATACTGGTTGGTGTGTTAGGTTGCATGGCGGAGCGTTTAAAAGAAAAATTTCTGCAGGAGGAAAAATTAGTTGATATGGTGGTAGGCCCTGATGCCTACCGTAGTTTGCCTGCTCTTATTGAAGAAGCGGAAACGGGCCAAAAAGCAGTAAATACCCTCTTAAGAAGGGAAGAAACTTATGCGGATATTGCGCCCATCCGGCTAAACAGCAATGGCGTAAATGCATTTGTAAGTATTATGAGGGGATGTAATAATATGTGTTCATTTTGCGTAGTTCCTTTTACACGGGGCCGTGAGAGAAGCAGGGACGCAAACAGTGTTGTCAGTGAATGCAGGGACCTTTTCGAAAATGGTTTTCGCGAAGTGACTTTATTGGGACAAAATGTTGACAGCTACTATTGGAAGGCCTCCCCCATCCCCCGGGTTGAACAGGAGGCTAATGAAAAGCCTGTAACTTTTGCATTATTATTAGAAATGGTGGCATTAATTTCACCTCTGTTAAGAGTAAGGTTCAGCACTTCCCATCCAAAGGATATTACAGACGAAGTATTGTATACAATTGCCAGATATGAAAATATTTGTAATTATATACATCTTCCGGTGCAAAGTGGCAGCAGCCGCATATTGCAGTTGATGAACCGGACCTACTCAAGAGAATGGTACATTGCAAAAGTTAACCGCATTCGGGAGATCATCCCGGATTGTGGCTTATCTACGGATATCATCACAGGATTTTGCACGGAAACGGAGGAGGACCACAGGCAATCCCTAAGCCTTATGGAATATTGCAAATACGACCTGGCATATATGTATACTTATAGTGAGCGTCCCGGAACCCTGGCTGCACGGAGGTTTAAAGATGATGTACCCGGGGAAGTCAAGAAAAGGAGATTGCAGGAGATAGTTGACCAGCACCGTATAAATTCTTTAAAAAGTATGCAAAGGGATTTGGGCAAAACCTTTAAAGTGCTGGTAGAGGGTTATTCTAAAAAAACTCAAAATGACATGCAGGGAAGAAATGACCAGAATAAGGTAGTGGTTTTCCCAAAAGGAGAGTTTAAAAAAGGAGAGTATGTACAGGTGAAAATAGAAAGTTGTACCGCGGGAACCTTAATAGGGATGCCCCTGCCCAACAAAAGCAGCAGCGTAGAGTTAAGTGCGAATTGGCAATAAAACAGGACTGGACAACTTTCAAATAAATAAATGGAAACAATTTTTAAAATAATAATTCCGGTTCTTCCTTTAAGGAGCGGAATGGCAAAATTCTAACGCCCCGGTATCCCGCGCTTACAGGCAGGGGTTCACGGGCTTTTATATTATGGACTTACAATCAATAAAAAACCGGTTTGGAATAATTGGCAATTCCCCTGCCCTCAACTTTTCGTTGACTGTAGCTGTACAGGTAGCCAATACGGATCTTAGCGTACTTATTAATGGCGAGAGTGGCGTGGGAAAAGAAGTTTTTTCCCAGATCATACACGCTTTGAGTGCAAGAAAGCATAACCCCTTTATTGCTGTCAATTGTGGCGCTATTCCTGAAGGCACTATCGACTCCGAACTATTTGGCCACGAAAAAGGTTCATTTACCGGCGCATTAGACAGCCGTAAGGGTTATTTTGAAACGGTAAATGGCGGCACTATTTTTTTAGATGAAATCGGAGAACTCCCGCTGGGAACCCAGGCCCGCTTATTACGCGTGCTTGAAGCAGGGGAATATATAAGGGTAGGTAGCAGTAAGGTACAAAAAACTGATGTGAGGGTAATTGCTGCCACTAACAAAGAATTACTTGAAAGTACCCAGTCAGGCAGGTTCAGGGAAGACCTCTACTATCGCCTGAATACGGTGCCCATAAGGGTTCCCTCATTGAGAGACCGGAAGGAAGATATTCCCCTGCTCTTCAGAAAATTTGCAGCGGATTTTTCTGACCGCTACAAAGGAGCCCCTATCCAGTTGGAAGAAGACGCTAAAGCTTTGTTAATGAGTTATCCCTGGCCGGGTAATGTGAGAGAATTGAAGAATATTGCTGAGCAGATATCCGTTTTATCCAAGGAAAAAAATATTTCTGCCAGGGAATTGAAAAACTTTTTACCCGAAAATAATTTTAACAGGCTGCCCGTATTGGTGGGCGGTAAGGGAGCACTCAGCCAACAGGAATTTGCCAGTGAAAGAGATATATTATACAAGTTGTTTTTTGATATGAAAAAGGATGTGAATGAGCTGAAAAAAATGTTCTTCGAACTATTACAAAACCCCGGTTTAGCACAAAATATCCCTATCTATAATAATAATATTGATCCTCTGTTACCGGATCATAAACAATCTGTATCACCTAATAGTTATGGGCAGGCCGGTCAACCGGTTTTTATTAATCAAAAAGGAGGAGAGATTCATCATCATGAAGCAATTGAAGAATCCCTCAGTATAATGGATAAAGAAAAAGAACTGATCATCAAAGCATTAAAAAAACATAAGGGCAAGCGAAAGGACGCCTCCTCCGACCTGGGCATAAGTGAAAGGACATTGTACAGAAAACTGAAAGAATATGATATTGAAGACTGAAAGAACAGGGACGGTTCAATTCGCAATTGGCAATAAGCAACAGGCAATGGGCAATTGGCAATGGGCAATGGGCAATGAGCAAAGGGCAATAGGCAATGAGCAACGAGCAATAGGCAAAGGGCAATGGGCAATGGGCAAAAGGCAGACTGGATTTAGGAAGGTATTTTTATTGCCTGTTTGCATATTGCTGATTGCCGTTTTTACTTTTGCTACCTGCAAATACTCATTTAAAGATACCTCCCCGATACCTGAAGAGGTAAAAACATTCCGGGTTAATTACTTTGAAAATAAGGCCAGATACGTAAATCCTCAGTTGGGTCCGCAGTTAACAGAAAAAATGAAACAAAAGGTGATCGGGAATACCCGCCTTCGCCAAACCAATGATGATAATGCACACTATGATATCAGCGGATATGTATCTGATTACAATGTATCAACCAGTGGCATTTCCGGTAATAATGCAAGTTCCAACCGTTTATCAGTTTCGTTTCACCTGATCTTCAGAAATACTTTAGATGAAAAGAAAAATTTTGAAACCGACCTGTCCAATAGTTTCGATTTCCCCGCTACCCAATCCATGGAGCAGGCACAGGTTAGTTTATTCCCGGATATTGTTAAAAATATCGTGGACGGGATATTTAATAAAATATTTTCTAACTGGTAATTTACCGGAATTAGGTGCAATCCCGGTTATGACCTGGGTTGCCTTGTTTTCACAGATGACATCTTTTTAAAAGATGTCATCTGTGAAAACAGGATACAAAGCAGGAGGAATTTGAAATGCACCCCGGAGTTTAATAATTAGCATTATAATATTTATCTTAGCCAAATGAGTAACAGCAATCAATTTTTTGAATCTTTGTTTAAACGAAAGTTGACTGCACCTGGCACCCGGGATTTTCTTACTCAAATAACAAATGAATATCCTTATTTTTCACCTGCACAATTCTTTTTATTGTTGCTGACCGAAAGAGGAACTGCCGAATTTCAACTGCGGGCAGCCAAAACATCTATTCTTTTTAATAACGCTTACTGGTTACAATTTCAATTGCAGGAAAAACAGGACCCTGGCGAAATAAACGGCACAATTGATGAAGATAAAAACAAACTTGCAGGGGAAAAAAACGAGGATAGTATTTCACAGGAATCAATTGAACTCAATAAGACACAGTATAACGGCGAAGCATCCGTCATAGATCAACAGCAAATTGAACAAATCAGCGGAGGTGAAACATATTCAACGGGCAAAGAGGAAATCCCTTTATCCACACCCGATACTGCCATTGGTATCACTGTGGTAAAGGAAAAAGAGATCATCCCGGAAAACGAATTTGAACCGGTAACTGGCGAAGTTCCGGGATTATTTCAACCGGAAGAGGAAAAGGAGAGCAATTCACAAAACGAAATTGGACC
>JBDTWP010000298.1:0-9129 GCA_040006615.1 Ferruginibacter sp. | reverse complement strand
TTTCTTAACGGATCATATTGAAATTTTCCAGCACTTTTTATTCGAGGCCGCTTTCCTATACTAATCGCGAACGTTTCACCTAATTCTATAAATTCTTTTTCAACTGTTGGATAAGGGCCCTTATATCTTTGGGCAGTTCAGCTACCAGGTTAAAATCCCTTCCTTCCGCATCTTTGAATTTTAGCTGGCAGGAATGCAATGCTACCCGGTTTAGCATGGGTCTTTCTTCCGTGTCATGTTTACTTAATTTGTATTTCTTTTTTATAGATGAAAGGAAAACCGGTTTTCCATCCCCATACAAGGGATCGCAGACGATGGGATGCCCTATATTTTTAGCGTGTACCCTGACCTGGTGGGTGCGACCGGTATGGATTTTAAATTTCACCAAACTGTATTTTCCCAGTTCTTCCAATACCTCATAATCTGTTAACGAAGCCTTGCCATTTTTATTGATCACCATTTGCCCTTTAAAAACAGGGTGCTCCATTATGGGACCATCCATGCTGCCAGTCTTACCAGGCATCGTTCCATGAACCAAACCCAGATAAAACTTTTCAACCGCCCTTTCTTCAAATTGCTTCGAAAAATATTTGTGGGTGAACTCGTCCCTGGCAAAGAGGATTATACCGCTGGTTTCCCTGTCAAGGCGATGGATCGTAAATATTTTGCCATATTTATCTGTTAGCATGTCCTTCAGTGAAGGCTCAGATTGAATCCTGTCGGGAATGGATAATACACCAGCGGGTTTATTAAGGGCAACAAACTGATCGTTTTCAAAAATAGTGGTTACTCTCCCCAACCCGTTGTTGAGCGTGACGGTTTCCTTAGTTTTGTTAGCAGTTTCCCTCATTATTTATTGTTTGTCGTTGGTTTTTCTTTGGGTTGATCTTTTTTATGTGAAGCATTCAGGTATTTTAATAAACGTATTTCTTTTTCACTTAGGAACCGCCACTTGCCTCTTTCCACATTCTTCTTAGTCAAGGTAGCATATAATACCCTGTCCAGTCCTTTTACGTCATATCCTAAATGTTCAAAAATACGGCGAACGATGCGGTTCCGGCCACTGTGTATTTCGATACCAATTACTGATTTGTCCTTTGCGTCAGCATAGGCGAGTGAGTCTGCTTTTATTTCTCCGTCTTCTAATTTTATCCCATTTAATATCTTATCAAAATCATGTTTTGTAAGGGGCTTGTCTAACCTGGCTTCGTATACTTTGGCAATGTTATAACCCGGATGAGATAATTTTTGGGTCAATTCCCCATCGTTGGTCAGGAGTAATACACCGGAAGTATTCCTGTCCAGCCTTCCTACGGGGTAAATTCTTTCTGTGGTAGCCATTTTTGTTAATTGCAATACGGTTTTCCTTCCCTGGGGATCATCCGTGGTCGTTATATAATCCTTTGGTTTATTGAGCAGGATATATACGAGATTTTTACTGATAAATAATTTCTTTCCATTGAATTGAACATCGTCTCTTTCGGTTACCCTATGCGCCGGTTCCTTTATTGTTTCATTATTCACTTTCACTTTTCCCTCTTTTATAAGAGAAACGGCATCTCTTCGGCTGCAGACACCACAATGAGCCAAAAATTTATTCAATGGCATTTCTGCGGTGACAGACGTAGAGGGCCTGGCTGGTTTTGTGGAAGTCGTAACCGATGCGATTGCATTTTCTTTCTTAATTACCTCTTTTTTCTTTACCTGGTTAAAGTTGGTTTCAATTGCCTTTATTTTATCTGTTGTCCGGGATATACCCAGGTTCTCCCTGCTTTGGAGGACTTGTCCCGGCCTCTCAGGATTTCGGAAGCAAGGGCCAGAGTTTACAGGTGCATGTGAAGCAGCATGTCCTGCTGCTGCTTTCAATTGCCTCTTTTCTTCGTAACGCCTGTCTATAGCGGCGGCACGTTCTTTTTTAGCTTTCTTTTTTGCTTGTTTGAATTCTTCTTTAATCAGACTGTTCTTCTTTTTTGGAACAAATTTCTGGAAATGTGACTGGCTCATTGGTGGAGTGTTTCACTGTTATTTCAACAGGGGTGAGGGGCAAAGGTAGTATTTTGATACCAGTCAGATCACTTATGGGTGTGGCGGCTGGTAGAGTACCAGTCAGACACCTAAGGGTGTGCAGACTGGTTGACAGACGCTTAAGGGTGTGGCGGCTGGCAGAGTACCAGTCAGACACCTAAGGGTGTGCAGACTGGTCGACAGACACCTAAGGGTGTGCAGACGGTCGTCAGACACCTGAGGGTGTGCAGACTGGTTGACAGACACCTAAGGGTGTGGCGGCTGGTAGAAGTACCAGTCAGACACCTAAGGGTGTGCAGACTGGTCGCCTTTGGGTGTGCAGGCTGGTAGGAGTGCGCTCCGGTGAGGTGCCTGAAAATATATTTCCCGAAATAGCTTGTAAATCTAAAAAGCACATTTTATATTTATATATGAAATTCCCTATTGAAGGCTGCTATCACGTTTATAACCGCGGCAATAACAAACAGCAAATTTTCTTTTGCCGGGAAGATTATTTACAATTTTTAGTGCGCTGCCACAAATATATTGCACCGCGCAGTGAAATTCTTGCCTGGTGTTTAATGCCCAACCATTTTCATTTTCTCCTGCAGGTTAATGCAATGGGTTTGGCGCCTTACCGCCAGGGTGGTAATGAAATGCCCTTTATCTCCAATGGTTTTCAACTCCTGGAAAGCAGCTATGCAAAAAGGATTAATACAATGTATAACAGAACCGGTAGCTTGTTTCAGCAGAAAACAAAATCAAAATGGATGGCGGATGACTCCTATTCGGTAACTGCATTTTGGTACACTCATTTTAATCCGGTGGAAGCCGGTTATGTAAAGCGGATGCAGGATTGGGAGTACTCTTCCTACCTGGATTTTTGCTATGCACGTAAGACAACTTTATGTAATGTGGAGCTCGCCAAAAAAATGTTCGGATTATCCGGAATAGATTTCCCCAATATTATAATTGGTGGAATGGGGGATGAAGTATTGGTACAAATTTTTTAAAAATATTTTTGCAAAAAAAAGGAAGCGACAAGCCAATTAGCCTGCCGCTTTAGTTGTAGGGATTTATTGAGTTATTTCCTACCTTTTTTATCAATCCGGTTCTTTTTTAATTTCTCCATTTTATTGATTTGTTCTGGCGTTAGAAGCTGTCTAAAATTATTCTTTTGTTCCTGTTTTAATGCCAATAAATTGTTCTTTCTTCTCTGTACCGCTCAGTTGGTTGTTTGCTCTATGACTTTTGCTTTTACCTGGCTGGCAACATTCCAATTACAATCTTTTTCATATTTATCCTGTATTTTGTTATGGTTATAGACTTTAAACAGGAAGCCGGGTTTAAGCTATATTGATAAAGAAAAGTTAAATACCCTCTTATAGCAATCATCCGTTAATGATATCCATAGCCAATCGGGGAAATAGAAAAAGTAAATGAAAAATCCTGGTTTTAGGTGATAACAACGGCAGGGGAAGTATTGGAAAGTTATAGCGTGTGCGCACAATCCTACGCAATGCGAATGGTTTTTAAAGAAATGCCTTATTTAAAACCGATGGCGTTGATACCTTCAATAAATTCCGGAAATAGAATTATTTTCCTTTATTGGCAAGTTGTCCGCAGGCAGCGTCAATGTCTTTACCGCGGCTTCTTCTGACTCTTACATTTACCCTGTTTTTGGCTAGATGATCAGTAAAGCGCTGGGTAATTTCATCATCCGGCTTCGTGAACCTGGCGCCATCAATGGGATTGTATTCTATTACATTTACCAGGTGAGTGGGTACCTGGCGGTAGATTTTTGTCAAAGCCTCTGCATCTTCAATTGAGTCGTTCAGGTCTTTAAAGAGGATATATTCCAGCGTGATATCGTTCTTGGTTTTATCATAAAAATAATTCAGTGCATCTACCAGGGTGGCGATGTTGTTAGTTTCGTTGATTGGCATTATCTGGTTGCGCTTTTTATCATCCGCAGCGTGCAACGAAAGTGCAAGATTAAACCGTACCCTGTCATCGCCTAATTGCTTAATTTGCTTCGATACCCCGGCAGTAGAAACGGTAATTCTTTTGGGGCTCATGGCCATGCCTTCATTCGAGATCAGCTTATCGATGGCTTTCAGCACGTTTTTATAGTTAAGTAGCGGCTCACCCATACCCATAAACACAACGTTGGAGAGCTTTTTATCAAATGTTTTTTCGGATTGCTGGTTGATGAATGCCACCTGGCTATATATTTCGTCAAATCCTAAATTTCTTTTCCGCTCCATGGTGCCGGTAGCGCAAAACTTACAGCTCAGGCTGCAACCGATCTGTGACGATATACAGGCGGTATTCCTCTTTTCGGTTGGAATCAATACGCCTTCGATCATGTGGCCATCGTAGGTCATGAACCTTGATTTCACCGTGCCATCACCGCTAAACCGGGTTATATCTACTGTGAGAGCGGGTAAATCGAACTTTTCTGCGAGGTGCAGGCGCAATTCTTTGGAAAGATCCGTCATATCCTCAAAGCCTTGGGCATTTTTTTTCCAAAGCCATTCATTGACCTGTTTGGTACGAAACTTTTTTTCGCCGATGGTTTCAAAATATTTCTTCAATTCCTCAAGGCCCAGGTGGCGAATGTTCTGTTTCACTGCTATCATGCTGCAAAGATACCGTAAGTAAATTTATCGCCAAATGGGCTCAACGGCTTTTAGATGGGACAAATGTGATAATGCAGCACTGTATATGATTGGGCAAATGGAATACCAAGGATGGCTGTAAGTAGTACCAAAGAATCAGGCGGGCGATTAAAGCCATTCGGTAGGGGTTAGCATAGGGTTTGGATACCGTTTACCTAACCTATACATCTGGTGAAAGTCTGGTGAAAGTCTGGTGAATATCTGGTGAATATCTGGTGAATATCTGGTGAATATCTGGTGAATAATTCATTTTTTTTAACATAAAATGAATGTTTTATTTAATTTTGTATTAGATCTATTTCTTATAACAATTTATAAAAAAATACCGAAATGGCAAAAATAAAATCTACAATTATAAAAATAAAAGGAAAATTAGGGGATGAAGTATTTTATAAAACGAAACACGGAAATCTTGTACGTAAGGCAGTTGCTGAAGGTTCGAAAAAAAATGAACCTGCATTCAAAAAACAATATAGCAGGACGAATTTTATAAATGGGGTGGCTAGCCCAATCAATAGAATTATGCAAAAATACGACCCTCATTTTGTTGGTACCGGTTTATATGGAAGGATGCAAAAACGTTTCAGGATTGAGCCGCTGAATGAAAGGTTCCTCGTATTGCTACAATTAAAAGGATTTGAGATTAATCCTGATTACCCACTTCAGAACCTGGGTGGATATAATACTTCAGTTATTGGTGGAGAAAATGAGGTCTCCGTAAACCTGCAGATACTATCACACCCGGAAAGTGGAAAGCATAAAGCCAATAGTTATTATAATGAAGTGATGTGGCTACAGTGGACTAAAAGCAGCGATGCTGTAACAGTTTCCCGCCAGCGAACTGAATGGATGAGTATATATAGTGACCGTTTTGAAATTGAATTCCTTTTTCCTAAACCGGCCGATGCAACACATTGGGTCCTTTGCGTGAGACAGCGGCTGGGAATTAATGAACGTTTGTTAGATTTTTTGGTAACACAAGGCATGCAAATAGTGGATGTGGGAACTTTTGATAAAGCGGAGCAGGAAATGCTGATTAATCGAAAGGAGGATGAGGCGAAGCAGCGGGGGGAAAAAACCCGCAAAATTGTTGAGGATTATGTACCGGTTGTAAAGGCGAAGAGAGTTATTAATTAGGGATGGTCAATGGTGAATGATGAATGGTGAATGGTTGTGTCGGTGGCCAGGCCTGATCCTACCTTTGCAATGGCAGATTCACCTTTTTACCCCTTGTGAAGTATAAGTACAATTTGGAAAGCAGGCTGTGGAAGTTAGAAATATTCTATTATAGAAGACTCTATCTTTCTTTGTTATAAAGATTTCAGCTTTATATTTACCTTTCTTTAATCCTTCCATAACAATAAAACTTCAAAATTGGCAGGGTTAAATGGGTCTGAATACGGCTGACTGTACCGGGCGGACGAGGATAATGAGCCAAAGACATAATGCCGGTAAATAAACAGCTACCAAATCCTGGAATTTTCCGGGAGATTGTTTAAATAAACAGGCCTGGAACAAAATATTATGCGAACAGTATATGTTATAGACGCTCTCAGAACACCGATCGGGAAATATGGGGGCGCGCTAAGTACCATCAGGCCCGATGATCTGCTGGCAATGGTTATTAAGACATTGGTGAAAAGGAATCCTACCATTGATGTGAGTGCCATTGAAGATGTTATTGCCGGGGCTGCCAACCAAAGTGGCGAGGATAACCGTAATGTGGCCAGAATGGCGGCCCTGCTGGCAGGGTTACCCGTTACAGTTGGTGGCAATACCGTTAACCGGTTATGTGCATCAGGCCTTCAGGCAATTATGGACGCTTCAAGGGCCATTATGTGCGGGGATGGAGATCTGTATATTGCCTGTGGGGTGGAGAATATGACGAGGGCGCCCTTTGTAATCCCAAAAACTTCAACGCCATTTGCCAGGGACCCGCAAATTTTTGATACTACGATGGGCTGGCGTTTTATCAATAAGCAACTGGCCGTAATGTATTATCCCTACGCCATGGGTGAAACGGCTGAGAACGTAGCAAAGCGATGGAATATAAGTCGCCATGCCCAGGATGAGTTTGCACTTGAGAGCCAGCGGAAATATTTCAGGGCATTGAATGAAAATAAATTCCTGGAAGAGATCGTGCCGGTACAGGTTCAGATTGGAAAGGATGTATTTGATTTTGATAAGGATGAACATCCGAGGGTAAGTTCGCTGCAAAAACTGGCTCAATTGAAACCGGCATTTATTAAGGACGGAACCGTAACGGCTGGTAACAGCAGCGGAATAAATGATGGGGCTGCTTCGATGTTATTGGCCAGTGAAACTGCAGTAAAGAAATACAACCTGCAGCCAATCGCTAAAATTGCCAGTATGGCTGTTTCGGGGGTAGATCCGGCTGTAATGGGCATTGGACCGGTACCGGCTACCAACAAGGCTTTGCAGCGTGCCGGTATAAACGCTGCAGACCTGGACCTGGTGGAATTGAACGAGGCATTCGCATCGCAATCCATCGCCTGCATACATGATCTGGGACTTGATTTGGAAAAAGTAAATGTTAACGGCGGCGCTATCGCGCTGGGGCATCCGCTGGGATGCAGTGGTGTGCGTATTTCCACTACCTTATTACATGAGTTGAAGAAGCGAAACGGGAAATACGGGCTGGCTACCATGTGTGTAGGCGTAGGGCAGGGGGCTGCAATTATTTACGAAGGGGTTTAAGATTTTTTGAATACAACGCTTTTATAAAGCAGTTTTACCTGTCTTTTATACTTTATTGAGGAAAGCGTCCATTCTTCTTCAGGACTGTTGTATATTTTTAAGAGCCATTCATTGTCTTCCTGTTTTGTAAAAATCTCAATCAACATTTTTTGTGAATCAATGAGAACGTACTCTTTTAACGTTGGAATGTTTTTATAAAATTCAAATTTGATAGTCCGGTCATATTCTTCAGTGGAAGGAGATAGTATTTCAAATAAGACGGCAGGATTAATAATGGTATCAAACTCCTTATCAACAAATATAGGTTCACCGCAGATAATTACGGCGTCAGGATATGTATAAAACGATTTTAACCAGGCGTGTACCCTTAAATCGCTTCCAAAAATATTGCAAGCTGAATCTTTAAGGTGTGGAACAATATCACCTATCAGGGCTGACGCAATTTGATTGTGCTGGAAGGAAGCTCCGGACATCGCAAATATTTCACCACGATAATATTCATTCTTTGTTTTTGACATTCTTTCCAATATCAAAAAATCTTCTTCACTGTAATATTTCTTTACCGCAACAGGCATTTTTTTATTTTAAAATTACAGCTTTTAGCCAAGGTTATATAATAATTTTCTTACCAACCTGTAATTTGCCAGGATGGACAATAGCAGTAATGCAGCGGCCGCAATGATTACTATCCAATGCAAAAAGGGTGATAATTCTTCCCTGCCGTACATTATAAAATGTTGAAAACCGAATTGTAGTAAACCGGCTAACAAAAGAGCCAATAGTACAATAGTGATATAGACGGGGATCCATTTTTTAGCGACTGTTTTGCTGAGCCATTTTGGTGAATAACCGAGGGTTAACAGTAATTGCAGGTTATCTTTACTTTTGGCGATCATTAACCGGACAAAAAAAGAAAATAACAGCATTGCCAGTAAGATCACCAATGAGCCAAAGCCCGCAAGGGCGCTTACGATGGCTTCCAAAATTTGTTTTACCCTGCCGAATTTGGTTTTGTCCCTGTTAACCCTATAGTCTTTATTTTCTAGAAAACTCAGTAATTGCGGATTATTGGCGTCGATTGTTTTGATATAAATACGTGACGGGTTTACCTGCTCTACGCCGCCAAATTTTTTGTTGGCCCATTGCATGAAATTATTGGGAACGAGCACAGAGTTGATCCGGTCGCTCAGCGCCACGATATGTGCCCTGAAATTTTGCACTCCAAATGGAGTATAGCATTCCAATATGATATTTACAGAAGACATGGTTTTGTCGGACAATTGGGGCAGGTCCTGGCTGGGTGCAAATACATTGTACATCTCCATAAAATCTGAAGAAAAAATAATGGGTACATCTGCCTGGCCTTCTTTCCAGGTGAATGACGGCGGCACGGTATCAAGAAATTTTTCATCCAATGATTCTAAAAACAGGTCGGTACTGAAGGGAATTATATTACCGGCGCTTGCTTTTACACGAAACTGGTTGGAGATCAAAGGCGCTGCATCTGATATAAAGGGCCTGGATCTTATTTCATTAAGATCCGCCTCTGTAAAGCGGTTATCCTTACCCATATTATCATTGGTGATTGTTTTTGTAACCGATATAAAATCGGCCCCGTTTTTACGGCTGTTTTTTTCTTTCAGCAAATCATTGATGTTGATAAACATCTGAATAGAACATAACAATAATAAAACACCTATGCCCAGGCCAATATAACTAAGCCACC
>JBDTWP010000297.1:0-9133 GCA_040006615.1 Ferruginibacter sp. | reverse complement strand
TGGAAAAATATCACCGTGAGATAACCTGTTACCGGGTACCTTTTTAAACGGATACCCCGGTAGCTGTATGCCCTGGAAGCCAGTATATAGGATACAATGCCCAGCACAAACCACCTGCTGATGAAACAACTCAATAGAATGCCGGCAGCATCAAGCAAAATACTTACGTAAAATAATTGCCTGGTTGGCTGCATGGGATTCTTAATGCCTCCGATACTTTCCGTATCCCTGTCCATATAACTGTTATAACCATTGCTTGCCGGGTACACTAATAAATGAAGTATTATAAAAATCAATATTGCATCCCCTGTATTAATAGAGATCGTCTGGCTCAATGCAAACCAATAAACAGGCATGAGAAAAAACGAGAAATGAAATCGCAGCAATTGTATGGTAGATCGAAACAACATCAATTAGGCAAATTTAGGAGAATTTATTCATCGCGGATTGAATATTGGGATATTGGAACACTGGACTGCCATCCGGTATCCGGTACCCGCATACAGTGCACTGATAAACTATTTATCTTTGCCCGGTGACAAAAATCATCAGAATTTTTTTTTGGGGTATGCTCATTAGCTTCCTTGGCTCGTTGCCATTAGGCACACTGAATGTGGCTGCCATGCAAATAGGTATCCAGGAAAGTATTAAGGATGCCCTCTGGTTTTCAACGGGATCATTGTTGGTAGAGATGGTATATGTGCGGATTTCATTGGTTGGCATAGAATGGGTTCGCAAACAGCAGAAGCTGATGAAGGCGATGGAATGGATCACACTGGCCATTATTGTCGCGCTGGCAATGGGTAGTTTTATCGCGGCCACCAGGGAAGGAGGGGGGGCAAAAAATGTGTTATTAAACAACGATATGCACAGGCTTCTGTTGGGTATGTTTATGTGTGCCATTAACCCGGTACAAATACCGTTTTGGTTTGGCTGGAGCACTGTTTTGTTTACAAAAAAAATACTGGAACCTAAGCCGTCACATTACAACTTTTATATTGTTGGAATTGGAATCGGCACTTTAATGGGGAACTGCGTTTTTATTTTTGGGGGCAAATGGGTAGTAGAGCGCATCGCTAACAGTCAACAGTACCTTAACTGGGTAATAGGGGGGATATTTTCACTTACTGCGTTGATACAATTCATAATGATCATGAGAAAAAAGGATGCTATATCGAAATTTGCAGAAAATAAAAAGCCGCCCGATGCTTGATTTCTGTAATCGGTCTTACTTAAAGACGAAACCATTATTAACATTCTGGATCGGGCCGCTAAAGAAGCAGTTCTCAAAAGTTGCCCATCCTGTCATGATCAACGGACCCTCGTTACCATAGTACCTGAACAGGCAATCTTCAAATTTGATAAAGGTACTGTTGCAGTAAACAAGGTTTTGTACACCTGCTTCACTGACGCCTGCAAAGTGAAATGTGCTGCTGGATATTTTAGTTGGCAGTTGATTATTACTATCTCCGCACTGAATGCTGCCAATACTTGCAATTGATTCTGAAAAAATGTTCGATATGTAACTCGGGTACCAGCCTGCTTCCCGGATATCGAATAACCTTATACACTTACCGGCAATATTGCCACCATCAATAGTATAGTTTCCGGCCTGGTATTTACCGGATTGCCCAATACTTATTAAGGTATGGATACTACCCCAGCTATATATGCCCTGGATTGAATTCCCTTTCTCCTGTGCCTGGTTTGACTGAAAACCTATCCTGCCATCACCACATCGTATGTTTTCAAACTTCAGTATATCACCGTTGGAGGTTACACCATTGGGAGATACCGAATAAAGTATATCAAAATTGGAAACCCACATATCATGTACCTTAACTCCCGTTGAGCCGCTAACCCCGTTGGTGCCGTCGTAATCTATTACCAGCCCATAGTTGCCTAAATTAACACCGTATGAAGCCAATGGGGTATTATAATAGGGAATGCCCGTCGTTTCGGGGGGAAGGAATTTTCCCATTATTTTTAAGTGATCTATTTCGGCTCCCTTGCCAAGTTGTATACCTAATGCAAAGCCGGAATCATTATTATAAATTAGTGAAGTCTTATCGTCCCAGAATTCACTTTCCCCGTAAAACCTCAACCCTACAGCCACATAGGTTGACTTATAAACATTCATTATTTTTAACGACTTACTATATGTATAATTTCCCTTTGGAACAAAGCAATTACGAATACCATTGGCGATGCAGGTGCTGATTGACTTTTGTATATTGTTGTAGTTATCTGTATTGGTGGAACCGGCACCATACCACATCACACTAAAATCTTTGTTATACAAGGTTGTGTTGACCAGGGTTATGGTAGTGTCGAAAATGTTCATGGTTAACGGCGCTGCCAGTATTCCGCCATTTATTATACCCGTGCCCGACACATGCCCCCCGGTTTCAAACCTTATAATAGTTGTAGGTTTTATATCCCACACTCCATATATTGTCGTGTCCGTTGATATAACAATATCACTGGAGCCGACCTGAATTATTTCTACCGTTAATTTTTGGCAGGAAGTTATTGTTATTACTAACATAATCGTTCCTATTACATTCAACTGGTTCAAAATACCGGATTTTTTTAGTTTTGCAAAGGATACAACGGATACTTTATTTGCTTATTGAATCAAAAAATGTAAAGAAGTTCAGATGTGGCAGCAAGGGCTGCAAAATAGTTGCACTTATAATTTCGCTTATAAATAATTCAATTCACCATTTTGTCGATTGATAAGTATAAATAATTGATGAATTAAAATGCAAAGTTGAATTCATTTAAATTAAGAATGTTACATAATTTTAGAAAGAAGTTATATAATTTACACGTTTTGGAAGAAAAGGTCATAGCTTTTTGGATTTGACGATTGCCTGGGGCTGAAAACTGCACCACCCGGATTTTTAACCTGCTGAATCCTCCCTCCATTTATCCCTGTCATCCGGGCTAAATTTCCAGGGAGCAAAATTATTTTCAATATTACTGAACATGCCATTCCATTCCTGCGGAGCATTGCTGTCTTCCATAATCAAAGAACGGCGTAATTCAAAAATAATATCCAAAGGATTGATACTGACCGGGCATTCTTCCACACAGGCATTACAGGTAGTGCAGGCTCTTAATTCTTCCACGGTGATGTAGTTGTTCAGCAAAGTTTTTCCATCATCTATAAATTTCCCGTTTACCTTTATATTGTTGCCAACTTCCTGCAAACGATCCCTTGTGTCCATCATTATCTTTCGGGGACTCAATGACTTGCCGGTTTGGTTGGCGGGGCAGGCAGCGCTGCATCTGCCACATTCGGTGCAGCTATAGGCATCCAATAAGTTTTTCCAGCTAAGTTCAAAAACGTCCTTCGCGCCGAATTTCATAGACTGGCCCTCCCCGCCCGCAGGAGGTGCCAATTCTGGCTGTAATATGTATTTCACCTCGTTTTGTACGCTTTCCATATTGTCCATCTTTCCGGGTAGATCCAGTCTTGCATAATAGGCATTGGGAAATGCCATTATAATGTGGAGATGTTTGCTGTAAGGCAAATAGTTCAGGAATGTGAAAATGCCGAGTATATGCATCCACCAGCTACTCCTTTCGATCACAATTAATGTAGATTCCTTTAATCCACTCAACAAGGGCGCCAATAATCCGGAAAAAATAAAGTCGCCGGTATTTTGATAATGCTCACTGTCCTGTAATTGCAACGCCCTGTCGGTCGTGTTCATCGTTAGGAATAAACTCATCAGAATTATTTCCGCAATTAAAATATAATTGGCATCATTCCGGGGCCAGCCGTTCAGATCCCTGCTTATAAAACGCTTCAGTTTCGCGATATTTCTCCGGCATAAAAAAACGACGCAGACCACAATCACTCCTGCAGCCAGCAATTCAAAAAAATTAATCATAAATGTATATGCATCACCCAATAGGGGCAAAAAGAGCCTGTGGGTGCCAAGTATTCCATCCAGTACGATTTCCAGGACTTCTATATTGATGATAATAAAACCTGCATAAATAACAAAATGCATTAGTGCGACCAGCTTATTTTTAAACATTTTCTTCTGTCCAAATGCAAGCAGGAAAAGATTTAACCAACGCCGGGACGAATCGCCTTTGAGGTCCTCGGCTTTTCCCAGGAAAATATTGCGCCGGATCTGCACAATGTTTTTTGAAAACAGCCATATGGCAGCAATAGCAAATGCAATAAAAATAATTTGAGGCAGAAGATGCATGAATTTACTGGTTACTGTTTGAAGGTTGATGATTGATGGTTCATGGTTCATGGTTCATGGTTAATCCATTCTCCATTCACCATTCACCAAAGTTAATTATCAAACATCAATTTCACGAAATATGTAGAATTATTGATTATTGGTATAAATTCGTGCAATTACTTTTAACCAGTTTAGTATGCCAGATAAAAAATATATATTATCGAAAGAGATAGCTGAGAAAAAACTCCGCCGGATGGCACTGCAGGTGGCTGAACAGAACTATGAAGAGGACCAATTGGTATTAATAGGCATTAAGGAAAACGGTATTGTGATAGCCCGCAAAATAAGTATTTACCTGCGTGAAGTATATAAAGGTAAAGTTACAGTTGCTGAGCTTTCGTTGAATAAAAAGACACCATCCATTGTAACAATCCACCCTTTGATCGATTTTAACGGGAAGGCCATTCTGTTAATTGATGATGTGGCCAATAGCGGAAGCACCATGTTGTACGCATTAAAGCCTTTACTCGAAACCTATCCAAAGAAAATACAGACGCTCGCACTGGTGGAAAGGACCCATAAATCATTCCCGATCGATGTAGATTATGTAGGGCTGTCAATTTCTACGACCTTGGATGAACATATTTATGTGGAGGTGGACGGGGAAGAAGTGGGAGGTGCCTGGATGGAGGAGAGTCAGTCTGACAGGGTTTTTCCTTAAAAAATATAAACAAATGTTAAGATCGTCCGGGATATTTTCAACTTTTTTAATCTGACACTGGACATGCTGAAAAATAATGAGCCCTAAAAAAGTAACGCTTTCACTTTAAGTTTTCCTTTTGAAAATTCCAGGCCTGGTGCAGGAAATTTAAATGCGTTTAATATTGTAAATAAAAGTTTCAGGCCTTTTTTCTTTGTTTTTATTTTTGTAAAATCGATATCAGGTGACAGGTACAACTGTCGGTAACGTCTGATATCTCTCCTGTCGAAATTAATGATGCCATTTTCATCCTTACCAGTATTATCCCTGGCGCCAAACATTCCGTCGGTGCCGTATCCAACTGCTATTGCCAGCCAGGTTGGAAGATTGCTTTTTGGGAGAAAAGAACGTAGGTTTATACTCGCCCAAAAAGTTTGGGCATTATAATCTTTTAGGAGACGCTCGGCAAATGTTTTGCCATATAGTTTATCCGCCCTATTATTGAGCCCGGTATCGCCGTAATTATTTATATGAAATGAGAATTTTAGTTTTATCCTTTGATCACCCCAGGCCAACTCCTGGGCGATTAAAGTTCCGCTACCCAAAACGTTGGCACCAATATCGCCCCAGCTCCAACCCCATCCGCTACTAAAGCCGTCCAGCGTTTCTATAATTGTCTGGTACAGAACACCACTCAACCCTCCAAACCAGATCCTTTTTTTTTGGTCGATGCCGGTCCAGCGCCACAATTCCATACTTAAGCGGCTTTCAATATAAGCTCCATACATATGACCCACTTTATCTATCTGCAGCCATTCTTCATTGTCGTTGAACGTGTGAAACCTACTGCGGTGAAATTTAGAATACCATGCTGCACTAAAGCCGGCAAGTACCGATGAATACCCTGCCACATTGCCTATTGCAACAAGGCGCACCCTTGATTTTACCTGTCGTGAAGTCAGCAAAGCCCCAGCCCCGCCAGTTATGGGGGTGGTATCTAAAAGACTCACTTTTCTCTTTGCGTCTGTAGAAGTTACGTAGCCTCGGGATGGAATCACGGACATAAACTTACCGCCAGGCGGGGGATCGTACCTTTTGGAGATATTTGTATCCTGTATAAGTCTTGAAACCGAATCCTGTGCGGCTGAAGTAAAAGCGAAAATTCCCGGAAAGAGGAGTGTCAGTAATGATTTAAAAATGTATTGGCCTGGGGATGACTTTGCCGGTGACGCAGAACTATGTACGAATATTTGGCCCATAAAAAACAAATTTACTCCTATATGCATTATTATTAATGAAACAATTATTTTTGAGGATGTAAATAAAAACTATATGGACCAAAACATTCAACAAAAAATTGACAACTGGCTCTCCGGTAATTATGAGCAATCTGTAAAAGATGAAATTATCAGGTTACAAAAAGAAAACCCGGATGAGCTGGCCGATGCGTTCTATAAAAATTTAGAATTCGGCACCGGTGGACTCAGGGGTATCATGGGTATTGGCACCAACCGTATGAATAAGTATACGATTGGAATGGCAACGCAGGGATATGCCAATTATCTCCGGCAGTTTTTCGGCGACACGGTGAGGGTGGCAATTGCGCACGACTGCCGGAACAACAGTCGCTTTTTTGCAGAAACTACGGCCAATGTTTTTGCCGCCAATGGAATTAAAGTTTTCTTGTTTGAAGACCTGCGTCCTACACCTGAGCTGAGCTTTGCCATCCGCCATTTTAAATGCCAGGGTGGAGTTGTTTGTACCGCCTCCCATAATCCGAAGGAATATAACGGGTATAAAGCCTATTGGGATGATGGTGCTCAAATGGTATCACCGCACGATGAAAATGTGATCAAAGAGGTAGAAAAAATCGCCACTGTGGAAGATGTAAAATGGACCGGTGGTGAAGCAAATATTTCCATCATTGGAAAAGAAATGGATGAGTCTTACATCAATATGGTGGCGGGATTGAGTGTGTATCCGGAGGTTTGTAAAGAACAGCATGATCTCAAAATCGTATATACGCCCATACATGGAACCGGCATCACGCTGGTACCACAGGTGCTCGCGAAATTTGGATTTGATAATGTGCATATTGTGGAGGAACAAAGTACACCGGATGGTAATTTCCCGACGGTAATATATCCCAACCCGGAAGAAAAGGAAGCCATGAGCATCGGGCTTGGAATGGCGAGGGAGCTGGACGCCGATATTTTGCTGGGTACCGATCCTGATAGTGATCGTGTGGCCATTGGCGTTAAAAACAACGATGAGGAATGGGTATTGATGAATGGCAACCAGACGGCTGTATTAGCCTTTAATTACATGATCGAAGCGAGGAAAACAAAAGGCATTTCTCAGCCCAACGATATGGTGGTCAAAACGATCGTTACTACAGAAATGATCGATACGATCGCCAAAGCAAATAATATTACCTGTTACAATGTGCTTACGGGTTTTAAGTGGATCGCCGCACTGATAAAAGAAAAGGAGGGGAAAGAAAAATATATTATTGGTGGTGAGGAAAGTTTTGGCCTGATGGTAGGAGATAAAGTGAGGGATAAGGATGCGATCAGCGCGGTTGCATTATTATGTGAAATGGCGGCTTATGAAAAAAGTAAAGGAAGGAGCCTTTATGCAAAAATGATCGACCTCTACGTGCAATATGGCATGTATAAAGAAAACCTGATCAGTATCACTAAGAAAGGCATGAATGGCGCCACCGAAATTGCCGGTATGATGCAGGGCTACCGGGATAATCCTCCTGCTATGATTGATGGAGTAGCGGTGCAGGAATTGCTTGATTATGATCTGCAGTTGGGTAAAAATCTGCAGACCGGTGAAAGCTGGAAAATTAACCTGCCCAAAAGTAACGTATTGCAGTTTGCTCTAAGCGATGGCACCAAAATTTCGGCAAGGCCAAGTGGTACGGAGCCTAAGATTAAATTTTATTTCAGCGTAAATACCACCCTGGCAAATCCGGAGGGTTTTGAAGAAGCAGAAAAGGTTTGCAATGATAAAATTGCGAGGATTGTAAAGGATATGGACCTGAAATGACCTCCAATGATGGAGTAAATACTTTCAAAAAGGCTGTGAAAGAGTTGAATAATGCGGTGAAAACCTGCAATGCTAATAAGGGCACACTATTTCAAAGCAGGAACGACCCGGTCAGCAACCGGGACAATGCAGTGGAAGCCTTTTTGATAATCATAAGCTGATGATTAAATGAATACAGGTTAATATAAATAAATGACGGGATTTACTGCCCACATTTTTTTATCTTGTGCCTGGGTTAACGCGTATCTCTTCTGTTTATGACTTTTTTACTTTTCAGAAAAGGATTATCATACAACACCGGTGCGTACCCGGTATTAAAATGAAATAGTGATCTGTGAATGCCTGCCCGGTTGAACTCCGTTCACACGGTTTGCAGAGTGAAATATTGACAATTTTTATGAAAAATTATGAAGATACATACCGCCACAAAGGACTAAGAAAAAAATTAATTGACAATTTGCGTGATAAAGGCATCGCTGATGAAAACGTTCTTACGGCAATGAGCAATATTCCCCGTCACTTTTTTTTGGATAGTGCCTTTGATGAAATTGCCTACGAAGACAGGGCATTCCCGATCAGTGAAGGACAAACGATTTCGCAGCCTTATACTGTTGCGTACCAGACAGAATTATTACAGGTAAAGCCGTATGATAAAATTCTGGAGATTGGTACAGGCAGCATCTACCAGGCAACTGTATTGGCGGAAATGGGTGCCAAAGTTTTTACGATTGAACGGCAAAAGGCCTTGTTTGAAAAAACAAAAGGATACATTTTCAAAACCAGATATCCGAACCTGAAATTCTTTTTTGGTGACGGCTACGAAGGGTTGCCAACCTATGCGCCTTTTGACAAAGTTATCATCACAGCTGCTGCGCCATTCATTCCATCCAAATTAATTGAACAATTAAAGACCGGTGGGAAAATGATAATACCGGTAGATGAAGGTCAACACCAACGTATGTTGCGTATTACAAAAAATGCGGATGGTTCCACCAGTGAAGAGGCTTTTCAGCATTTTTCCTTTGTACCAATGCTGACCGGAAGGAAGGGGTGAAATGAACAGTAAACTAAACACTAAACAGTAAACACAAACACTAAACCCTAAACACTAAACCCTAAACCCTAAACCCTAAACCCTAAACCCTAAACCCTAAACCCTAAACAG
>JBDTWP010000296.1:0-9171 GCA_040006615.1 Ferruginibacter sp. | reverse complement strand
AAGAAAATGAAGCCTAACCTATTATCAGCTTAGGTTTGCGAATGTTATACCTAATTCTATATTTTTTTTATATGACTCCTTACAATGTATACGTCGGGCCTAAATTTCATATACTAGGTATTTCCCGCAATTTGTTCACTATTGTTGGCCCCTCATTTTATCAAATGCCTGCCAGGAGAAAATATGCAGCATCGAATGCTAAACCAGGTGAAAGCCGATACATAGCGACAAAAAATTCTACACATCTATTTTGGCATATTTGGCATGCGTTTCAATGAACTCCCTTCTTGGCGGTACTTCATCCCCCATCAGCATGCTAAATACAAGATCAGCCTCGGCAGCACTTTGAATAGTTACCTGTTTTAAGGTCCTGGTAGCCGGATTCATGGTAGTCTCCCATAATTGTTCAGCATTCATTTCACCCAATCCCTTGTACCGCTGTGTAGTTACACTATCGTCTTTCCCCTGCCCGAATAATGCAATAAGGGTCTTCCGTTCCTCATCAGTCCATGCATAATCCTGGTCCTTCCCTTTTTTTACCAGGTAGAGCGGAGGCTGCGCAATAAAGACGTATCCCTGTTCTACCAGTTCTTTCATATACCTGAAAATAAAAGTCAATATCAGGGTAGCAATATGACTTCCGTCCACATCCGCATCGGTCATAATGATCAATTTATGATACCTGAGTTTGGAAAGGTCCAGCGCTTTGGGATCTTCAGGTGTACCAATTTTTACCCCCAAAGCCGTAAACATGTTCCTGATTTCCTCATTATCATATATTTTATGCTCCATCGCCTTTTCTACGTTCAATATCTTTCCTCTCAAAGGAAGAATAGCCTGGTAACTCCTGTCCCTTCCCTGCTTGGCTGTTCCCCCCGCCGAATCTCCCTCTACCAGGTATAACTCACAACGGTGAGGATCTTTGTCACTGCAATCGGCCAGCTTCCCGGGAAGTCCACCACCGGTCAGCACACTTTTCCTTTGCACCATTTCCCTTGCTTTCTTCGCGGCTGCCCTTGCCTGTGCAGCCAGGATTACTTTTTGTATAATGGTCTTTGCATCCCTGGGATTTTCTTCCAGGTACGCATTCAATACCCGGCTTAAAGTACTGTCTACCACCCCCATTACTTCATTGTTTCCAAGCTTGGTCTTTGTTTGACCTTCAAACTGTGGCTCTGGCACTTTTACCGAAATAATCGCACTAAGCCCTTCCCTGAAGTCGTCCCCTTCAATTTCTACCTTGGCTTTTTCAAACATCCCTTCCTTTTCACCATAACTTTTAAATACCCTCGTAATTGAACGTCGAAATCCCGCCACATGGGTACCCCCTTCAATCGTATTAATATTATTCACATAACTAAAAAGATGTTCCTGGTAGCCGGTATTATATATCATGGCAACTTCTACAGTTACATTATTGGCAACATCATAACCATCACAATAAATTACAGTGGGTAATAAAGGATTCCGGTTGGCATTTTTATCCAGCATTTCCACAAACTCCACAATTCCACCTTCGCTATAAAAAGTTTTAGTATAAGTCTTTCCCTGTTCGTCCACTTCCCGGAGATCATGAATGATGATACTCAATTTTCTGTTCAAAAACGCCAGTTCCCGCAAACGGCCCTCCAGGATTTCCCTGTTATAAATTCCCGATAAAAAAATACTCAGATCGGGCCAAAACTGTACTGTAGTGCCATGCTTATCAGAAAGTCCGGTTTCCCTTACCGGGTACTTTGGAATTCCCTTTGAATATTCCTGCTCAAAGGATTTCCCATCACGGTTTACCGTTACAATAAGTTTGCTGCTCAGGGCATTTACACAACTTACCCCAACTCCGTGTAAGCCGCCGGAAACTTTATAGGAATCTTTGTCAAATTTACCACCGGCATGTAAAACAGTCATTACCACCTCCAGTGCGCTACGGTTTTCTTTGGTATGCAACCCGGTAGGTATGCCACGACCATCATCAGCTACTGTGATAGAATTATCTTCATTGATGGTAACCAGGATATTTTCGCAATAACCTGCGAGCGCCTCGTCAATGGAATTGTCTACTACTTCGTACACAAGATGATGCAATCCCTTAACGCCGATATCGCCAATATACATAGCCGGACGCTTTCGGACTGCTTCTAAACCTTCTAAAACCTGGATACTATCGGCACCATAGCCGTGAATGTCGGGGAGTACTGCTTCTTCAATTTCTGTGCTCATATTTGTGGTCAAATTCTCTTTAAAATTATCAAAATCTATATTCGTGCAAATATAAGGAAAATCAAGGGTTTAAGGCAATAAACTGAAGCTTATTTGCTGATTAGTTTTTACCAGGATTCCCACAGGAATTAACTGCTTTTTGAAGAAGATACTGATAATTCGAAGGGTTATTATAAAAGAAACTAAGCCAAACCGGGAAAACTGCCTTACATGATCGTATAATATTCCCATTTACCCTTATAGTCAGGCAATTTTGCTTGAAAAATAAATGTCATCATCGGCCTTAATAAAAATCCCGGGCAATGGCCATTATTCCCTTAATATTCAATAATTACTCATATCAGGTATTTCGGGCGTCATCAGTGATTCAGGAATCTTTGCTGCATACCCTGTTATTGTTGTAATAGACTACTAAAGCGGTATTTATTATAATTAATTGAAGTCATATTTAAACTCCTTTATATTCCTCCGGGCTCTATATCGATTTTTGTTCCCTCTTTTAGTGTATATTTGCATTGAAGATTATCAATGAATCAACCAACAGACATATTGGAAATTGCTCAAAAACAACCACTCATGTACAACGAGCTGGATGTTTTACAGGATATCGACCGTTCCGTTCCCGGCTCTGTTCACTATTCCATTAAACGCTATAAAAAGCTTCCGCAATGGAGTATTGAAGATACCGGCATGTTGGTATATCATTATGAAAAAAATAATGCGGATGCCAATTACCTGGAACTGAAATTCTGTATATCGGGTAATGTATATTGCCGTCAAAAGCAAACAGAGTGTGATTTTTGCAAATTTAATGCTTCAAAAACCTGCGTTGAGAAGGTTGAAAGCGTGGACGTAATGAGTTTTAGTTTTAAGCCTTCCTACCTTACGCAATTTGTAAAAGGTAAGAAACAGCTTAATATTTCTGATGAAGTATTATCCTTTTCTCATGTTTCTTCTTTTTCAAAATTATTACCCCTTTGCGGTAAAACAAGAAAGGCCATAGAAGCCCTCCTGAACCACACATACACAGATACCCTGGAAAACATTTTTGTCAATGCGCAAACCCAGATCCTGCTCCTTTACAGCATGGATTGTATGCTGGGGGATAGAGAAGAAGCATTTACCTGTAAGTTTTTGGCCAATGCAGATGACCGTGAAAAGATCACAAAAGCCAGGGAAGTATTGTTGCAGCACATTGGCGAGCCTCTGACCATTAAAGAACTTAGCCGTAAAGTGGCTATTAATGAATGTTATTTAAAAAAAGGCTTTAAGGAATTATTCGGAACTACCATTTTTGATTTTTATCAAAGTCAGCGAATGGAACATGCAAAATACCTGCTATACGAAAAAGGCCTGAGTGTAACAGAAGTATCACTGTTACTTGGCTACTCCTCCATCTCTCATTTTAGTACCGCTTTTAAAAAGCACACCGGCATAAAACCATGTGAACTATTACTAAGGTAATTTCAAGTTCCGTTTTGCGTAAACTCATTTCCTGTATCCGTAACTACAATTTATGAAGCGTAAGTTTTCTTTGCAATTAAGAAATTAAATAAAGAAAACTTAAACCTGTTCCTTCATATCATGCGTAAAAGATCATTAATAACTGCAGTCGCATTATTGCTGACATTTATAGGAAAAACCCAAAACACTATCACAGGAAAGATTGTAACCAAAGACGGATCTCCTGCTTCCAATGTGAATATTGAACTAAAAGAATTAAGAAAATTCTGCGTTAGCAATGCTGAAGGCCTTTTTACTATCAGCAATATTGCCAATGGAACCTATCAAATCATTGTATCCTTTACCGGCCTTCTTACCCAACAGAAACAGGTCATTATTCATCAAAATCAAAATGCTGCAATAAGTTTTGTACTGACAGAAAATTCCAGTGAACTGGAAGAAGTGATCGTTAATTCAAAAAAGGGTCTTAATAACCAGGTCATAGCCTTGGGTAAAGTGGCAATCGATCCAATGGACCTCCCACAAAGCATAACCGTACTTGGGCAATCCATCATACGGGATCAGCAGTCTCAACGATTGAGTGATATTATTAAAAATGTGAACGGTGTCTATCTTTCAGACACCAGGGCCAATACGTCGGAAAGATTTTTCGCAAGGGGCTATAATTTGGGTAGCTATAATTTGTTTAAAAACGGTTCAAGGGTAAATACCGGCACCATTCCCGAAGTAAGTTCACTTGAAAAAGTGGAAGTACTAAAAGGAAGCGCTGCTATTCTTTATGGCAACGTGGCACCAGGTGGCATCATCAATATGGTCACCAAACAACCTAAGTTTTATTATGGGGGCGAAATATCCCTCAGAGCCGGTAGTTACGGTTTATTAAAACCGGCATTTGATTCATATGGTCCTTTATCAAAAAAATTGGCCTTTCGCGTAAACGGCACCTACGAAAAAGCGGATAGCTACCGGGACCTTGTGGAGTCCGGCAGGTTTTATATTAATCCATCTGTATTGTTTAAACCTGGTGAACGAACAGAATTATTGATTCAGGGCGATTACCTCTATCATAAATTTACGCCGGACTTTGGCATAGGATCGCTTAATAATACCATTATACCTGCAGTGCCGCGTTCTCATTTTGTAGGTACCCCATGGCAGTATAACATAGCCAGCCAAACTACCACTTCCGCTACCCTGAAACACCAGTTGAACAACAACTGGAATGTTAATGCAACTACATCCTGGCAGTCGTATACAAGGGATTATTACTCCATTGAAAGGATAATTGCTGCTGCCAATGGCGACTGGGCACGACCATTAAATAAGATTCAATCTAAAGAGGATTATTTCATAGGGAATTTGGACCTGGTTGGGAAATTCAAAACCGGCAAAACAGAACATACCTTACTCACCGGGATAGACGCCGACAGGTATTACACTACGACCTACGCTTTCAATAACCCGCTTATTTATGATACAATAAATATACTTGACCCTGCCAAATTCATAGCACGTACTGATATGCCTGCAACTTCAAAAGTTACAAGGGTACAAACCCCAATAAACAGGATGGGCGCATATGTGCAGGATCTTATCAGCTTTTCTACCAAATTAAAATTACTGGTTGGTGTACGCTGGTCAATGCAGAAAGCGCAGGCCCCCACTACTGCTTATTTGCTGAAAGATAGTTTGGTTAAGGGTATTGCTTCAAAAGCGGATGCATTTTCTCCGCGTGTTGGTTTAGTGTTCAGGCCAATTCAAACCATGTCGGCTTTTGCCAGTTATTCAAATTCTTTTTCTGTTAACAATGGCACCGATGTATTTGGCAATGCATTGACGCCATCCCTGATTGATCAATTTGAAATTGGCCTTAAAAACGATTTCTGGAAAGGTAAACTGTCTGTAAACCTTACGCTATATAAAATAATCAATAATAACCTGGCACAAACCGCACCCTTTGCGGCAGATGGAGTTACCCCCAACAACAATATTGCATTAAAAGAACTGGCTGGCCAAACGACCAGCAACGGTATAGAAGTAGACATCACCACTCAGCCAATAAGTGGCATGAATATTTTGGCAGGTTATAGTTATAACAACATGCGATATACCAATACAAAAGCAGCGAAAGGAAACTTTATTGAAGGTGAACAACTGGTGGGCACACCCGCTCATACAGCCAACGCTAGTGTACTTTATACTTTCCAAAAAAGGAACCTTAAAGGACTGAAAATTGGGATATCAGGTTTTTATGTCGGAGATCGCTTTGGGGGATATAATAATACACAACAACAGACCCAAAACTATAACAGGCTGATACCGGTTGCGGGGTTCTATACAGTAGATATTTCTGCCGGCTACAGCTTTAAGAAAATATCACTAACGGTGAAGGTTTCAAATCTTTTCAATGAGTACAATTTTTATGTGCATGAAAATTATAGTATCAACCCCATTGCTCCCAGGCAATTTATCAGCACTATATCGGTTAAATTGTAAAAAACAGGAAAACGTAGGACGAACCATCCGGGAGATACATTGGTTTCAGGTAGTTTCCTCAATATCAAAATCAATACGGGGATGGAAGGGAAACTTCATAAAACCTAAAAGGCTGGAACACTCATAATAGGTTCGGATAAAAGATCTTTGTAAAAAATGCCTGCTGAAATTCAGCAGGCCCTTACTCTTTGCCCGAAAAAAATCCTGGGCTCTTGAGTTTTCCCATTTATATTGGTCGTTCTTCTAGACATGGAGGTGGTTTTAAAATGGATCTTGGCTGTATATTGATCAGGTGGCTGTATCTTTTAGATCTGAAATTTAAAGCGCAACACGGAAATAATAATAATTAATTTAATAAAGTGACGGGAGTAAGACTACCCCCGTCTTTACCCTAATAAAACCCTAAACCAGCAAAGATTTCTGTCGCTTATCATCTCCACTTTACAAATATTTTCAAAACGCTGACTCAAAAGATGGTATATAAAAAAATAAAATATACCAGGATTTTTGAGTGACCAGGGTTGTAAGGCATCAATTGGTTTCAGGATTCTATGTTCCTAATCCGGGTACGGTACAATGAATAATTTTCAACCAGGTAAAGGATGTCAGCTTCAAAAAATAGTAAACAGCCCAATATTATGCCAAAGCGGGATAATGTGGAAAACTTGGAAAATAAAGCTTTGCAAATGCTAAATAGACTGATTTGGGATGTTCGGCAAACCTGCCTTTGTATTACCTTTGCACACATTTTATATTACTGACAGAAAGATTTTATGGGCGCCAAATACAAAGAATACCAGCAATTGAATTTACCGGGCATCGGAAAGGATATATTGGAGAAATGGGAGAAATCCAACGCTTTTGAAAAAAGTGTATCCTTGAGGGAGGGTTACCCGCCTTTTGTATTCTATGAAGGTCCTCCAAGCGCCAATGGATTGCCTGGTATTCACCACGTAATTTCCCGGACATTAAAAGACCTGGTTTGCCGTTATAAAACCATGCAGGGATTCCAGGTAAAACGAAAGGGTGGCTGGGATACGCATGGGTTACCGGTGGAATTAGGAGTTGAAAAATTGTTGGGCATCACCAAAGAAGATATTGGCAAAAAAATATCCGTTGAAGAATACAATGCTACCTGCCGTAAAGAAGTATTGAAGTTTAAAGACAAATGGGATGATATTACCAACAAAATGGGCTACTGGGTTGATTTAAATAATCCCTACATAACTTTTGAAAATAAATATGTAGAAACACTCTGGTGGATATTAAGTGAATTATATAAGAAAGGTTATTTATATGAAAGTGTTAGTATTCAACCATATTCACCTGCTGCGGGTACCGGTTTATCTTCTCATGAATTAAACCAGCCCGGTACCTATAAAGATGTGAAGGACACCAGTATGGTGGCCATGTTCAGGGTAATTAGGAATGAAAAATTAAAAGTTGATAATGTGGAGGGCGATGTCTTCCTGATGGCCTGGACAACCACTCCCTGGACACTTCCTTCCAATCTCGGATTGACCGTTGGACCCGACATTGATTACGTATTGGTAAAAACAAAAAATCCTTACACCGATATTGAAGTGAATGTTATTTTAGCAAAAGCCTTAATGAACAAATATTTTGAAGATATTCCCGCTGTCATCGGGGAAGAAACAAAATGGCATTGGAAAGGTGATGGCAAAAAGAAACATTATGATTGGGAAGTAATAAAGATCTTTAAGGGAAAAGAACTCGAAGGAATCTCTTATGAACAACTACTTCCTTCAGAAGCAAACACGGTAGAAAAGATACAGGAGCTAACTCCCGGGGCGGCACCTTTCAAAGTGATCCTTGGTGACTTTGTAACTATTGATGATGGAACCGGTATTGTTCATACGGCCCCGGCATTCGGCGCGGATGATTATAAAGCAGGGAAAAAAAATAACCTGGGCATATTAACATTGGTGGATAAACAAGGGAAATTTGTGGAAGGAATGGGTGAATTCAGTGGTCGGTATGTAAAAGATTATAAAGATCAGCCGGGCTATGTGGATGTAAATGTTGATATAGCTGTAAAATTAAAATTAGAGAACAGGGCATTTAAAATAGAAAAGTACGAACATAATTATCCGCATTGCTGGCGAACTGATAAGCCGATCATCTATTACCCTTTAGACGCATGGTTCATAAAAACTACTGCCTTGAAAGACAGGATGGTTGAATTGAACAAAACCATCAATTGGAAACCGGCAGCTACCGGTACCGGCCGTTTTGGCAACTGGCTGGAGAATATGGTGGATTGGAACCTGAGCCGAAGCCGTTTTTGGGGCACTCCTTTACCAATCTGGCGTACAGAAGATGGATTCGAAGAAAAATGTATCGGCTCTATTGAAGAATTGAAAAATGAAATAGAAAAAGCGGGAAAGCTATTAACCCTGGATGCAAATAAGCACTATTTGCATGAGGGCATTCTGGATCTCCATAAGCCCTGGGTAGATGATATTATTTTGATAAGTTCACAGGGGTTGCCAATGAAAAGAGTGCCCGACCTGGTAGACGTGTGGTTTGATAGCGGTGCAATGCCTTATGCCCAATGGGGTTTGCCAGATACTGGTTCCAACGAATTTGGCCCTTTAAGCACAGAAAATTTCTGGCAATACCATGCGGCATCCACCCGCTCTCCCCTAAATGGTAAAGGCGCAAATGGTGCATTTCCGGCCGATTTTATTGCCGAAGGCGTTGATCAAACCAGGGGTTGGTTCTATACTTTACATGTTTTAGGTGTATTATTGTTTGATAGCATTGCCTACAAAACAGTCGTTAGCAATGGCCTGGTTTTGGATAAAAACGGCAATAAGATGAGCAAGCGCCTCGGCAACGTGATAGATCCTTTTATTACAATTAATACGTTCGGAGCAGATGCCACCCGCTGGTACCTTGTTACAAATGCCTCACCATGGGATAGCTTAAAGTTTGATAATGAAGGGATTAAAGAAGTTCAGCGAAAATTCT
>JBDTWP010000295.1:0-9187 GCA_040006615.1 Ferruginibacter sp. | reverse complement strand
CACCATTTTGTTCCTTGCTGTACTGCTGCTGTAGACATTAATAAAACTTTATTTTAAAAAAATGTTTAATCAATCTCGCGTATCATTCAATAATATGAAGCAAAAATATAAGTCATTAAAAACCCGCAATTGGCTATTATACTTTTACCTGATCATCAATAAAAAAATCAACAGATAGATCCATAACGCATCAACAAAATGCCAATAGGTACTGATCACTTCCAATGGCACAATATCATAATTTCTGACTTTGCTGCTAAATGCCTTTAAAAATAAAACTACCAGTGCAATAATTCCTCCTATTACGTGAAGGGCATGCAAACCTACAATTACATACAAAAATGAAAAAGACACATTCTTTGTGAGTGTAATTCCCCTTGTCCACAATTGGTTAAACCCAATTACCTGCATAGCTACAAAAACTATCCCCAGCAACAGGGTTGTTACTACTAAACTCCGGTATTTAGCCATCTCTCTTTGCTTAAATGCCTGGTGCGACAAATACAAAGTAAGACTGCTAATGATGATTACCGCCGTTGAATACCAGAACATCTGTGGCAGATCAAATGTAACCCAGTTGGCCTGGTTACGCTTTACAATATATGCGCTGGTAAACCCGGCAAACATCATTACGATACTTGCTATCCCCACCCAAAGGGTAAACTTATGCGGATGTATCCTTTTTCTTTGTTCCATCGCCAATGTACTCATAATCGCGGACCCCTGAACGGGCTAATTTTTATTATTTTTAATTATCTTATTTCATTTCAGTTGTTATAAAATGACGGTGCAATTCGTGAATGTCCGCCAGTGTGAATGATTTCCGGGCTTGTTCACGGAAGAATGGTCATTCGCGAAATTTTGAACATTTAACATTGGCTACCACTTTACCCTTACACTATTGGGCCAAAGCTGTATGCACTTTATCAGCCAATAATGCAATAAATACGATCGCCAGGTAAATATAAGAACTGAACATTACTCTCCTGGCGCTGGCCACATCCATTTTAACGTATAAGCTTATGCTTAAGATAATCATTGCGATATTACAAAGCATTAATATCCACAAACTGATGATCCCGCTTATATTGTAATAATAGGGCAACACGCCAATGGGTAACATCAATGTACTGTACATAATGGTCTGAACTGCAGTAAATTTAGTTGGCCCCTTATCGCTTGGTAATAATTTAAACCCGGCCTTGCTATAATCCTTATGAGCTACCCAGGCAATAGCCCAAAAATGCGGGAACTGCCATATAAACTGAATAGCAAAAAGCACCCATCCGCCGGTCCATTCTATCGGGCTGTCATAATACGCTGCAACCCAACCGATCAAACAGGGCAACGCCCCTGGAAAGCCGCCCACCAGTACTGCAACTGAATTTACTTTTTTTAAAGGAGTATAAATGAATCCATAAATAAATAAACTCACCAAACCTATCAAAGAACTTTGCCAATTAAATTTCACCAACATGATCAGCAAACCGGCAACTCCTGTAATAATCGCAAAAGAACTGGCATGTGCTACTGTCATTCTGCCGCTTGCCACTGGTCGGCCGGCAGTCCGCTTCATCAGTGAATCCGTATCCTTTTCCTCAATTTGATTGATTGTATTTGCGGAACCTGTGATCAGCATTCCGGCTAAAAACAGCAACAATACATCCAATGGATCACGATAATCAGTGGCTATCAGGTAGCTAACTACCGTACTAAACACTACCATAAAACTCAGCGTGAATTTGATCAGTTGAAAATAATCCTTCACTATTGAGGCCAATACAAACGAAGCCGAATTGGTGATAGTAGTTTTTTCCTGCAACATCCTTATCAAATATCTATATTTTACAATCTCAACAAAACCAATATGCAATAACCAATAAGCAAAAAGCAATTGGCAATTGGCAAATTCGCAACCTTCAATTTACCCATTATCACATTAGCACATTCCTTCATTTTCACATTTTCACATTTTCACATTTTCAAATTAACTCAATGGTGGCTCTCATTTTCCCCCACCGGTTCAGTTTGTGGTATAAACTCCCTGCCATCTTTTCCATAATCATATGCCCCGCGATGAACTTCAGGTATCTCACCCGGCCAGTTACCATGCCCCGGACGGAGAGGTGTAGTCCACTCCAATGTATTTGCCCCCCATGGATTCAGGCTGGTAACTTTCCTGCCTTTAAAAATGCTATAAAAAAAGTTAAATACAAATAACAACTGGGTTGCATACACGATCATTGCTATAAAACTGATAAACTCATTTAAACCTCCAAACATCTTAAATGATTCCCACATAGAATAGTCATAATACCGGCGCGGCATACCCGCCAGGCCTTCATAGTGCATTGGCCAGAAAATTAAATAGGCTCCTACGATCGTAACCCAAAAATGAATATAGGCTAATGTGTTATTTAGAAAACGACCGAACATTTTAGGGAACCAATGATATACCCCGGCAAACATTCCGAAGAAAGAGGCTACCCCCATTACAATATGAAAGTGGGCAACCACAAAATAAGTATCGTGTAAATGAATATCCAATGCTGAATTACCAAGGAAAATACCCGTTAAACCTCCGCTGATAAACAGGCTTATAAAGCCGATAGCAAACAACATCCCTGGTGTAAACCTGATATTGGCACGCCATAAAGTAGTCAGCCAGTTGAATACCTTAATTGCGGAAGGTACCGCAATCAGTAAAGTAAGTAGTACAAAGACCGACCCCAGAAACGGATTAAGGCCGGTAACAAACATGTGATGCGCCCACACCAGGAAGGAAAGTATGGCAATTGCAAATAAAGAACCAACCATTGCCATATAACCAAATATTGGCTTCCGGCTGTTTACTGAAAGGATTTCAGACGACATTCCCATTGCGGGTAATAATATAATATATACTTCAGGATGGCCCAGGAACCAGAATAAATGCTGAAAGAGGATGGCACTGCCACCTTCATTTGGTAATATTTTGCCATTCACAAATATATCACTCAGGAAAAAACTTGTTCCCAGGTTTCTATCAAATAACAATAAAATGGCGCCTGATAATAATACAGGAAAAGATAATACCCCCAATACTGCTGTAAAGAATAAAGCCCAGATGGTTAAGGGCACTCTGGTCATGCTCATTCCCTTCGTACGCATATTAAGAATGGTAGTTATGTAATTTAACCCCCCTAATAAGGAACTGACTATAAACATGGCCATACTCACCAACCACAGATCCATACCAATTTTAGAACCACTTGAAGCATCGCCTAAAGCACTTAATGGCGGGTAAATCGTCCATCCACCGCTTGCTGGTCCTGTTTGAACAAATAGGGAGGAAAACATGATAACGGATGCAAGAAAGAAAAACCAATAGCTCATCATATTCAGTGTAGGTGATGCCATATCCCTTGCACCAATTTGCAGCGGAATCAGGAAATTGGCGAATGTTCCGCTCAATCCTGCCGTCAATACAAAAAATACCAGTATGGTGCCATGCATTGTAACAAGGGCGTAGTAAAATTCCGGGTCTATCTTGCCACCCTTTGCCCAATGGCCCAATAAATCTTCCAGCCATGGAAACGTAGAATTGGGATATCCTAGTTGTAAACGAAACAAAACAGAAAATAAACCTCCGATGATTGCCCAGATGATGCCCGTTATCAAAAACTGCCTGGCGATCATTTTATGGTCCTGGCTGAAAACGTATTTACTGATAAAGGTCTCATGGTGATGATGTTCATGATGTGTTTCATGTACCCCGTGAATTCCGGCTTCGTGTATAATGGCTGTATTACTCATTTTAATAACTTTTATCAATAACTATTTTATTTACCTGCGGGCATTATAGCGGCAAGCGGCGTTTTATTTTTGGTAGTATCAGTTGCCGGTGCCGCATTTGCAGGCTTCGGCTTTTTATCAGGGTACACGGTCCAGTATTGCGGGTCAAGTGTTGCCAGGTAGCGCCTGTACTCTTCTTCGCTTTCTACAACAATTACACCTCTCATGGAAAAGTGGCCCTTGCCACACATCTGGTCGCAACTAATTTCATATACGAAATTCGGATTTCCTGATCTTATCTTCATTTGCTCGGTAGTATAAAGCGGAGTAAACCATAAAGTAGTTGGTATCCCCGGCACAGCATCTATTTTCATTCTAAAATGAGATAACCCTACATCATGAATTACATCCTGGGCATTTACAATGAATTTCACAGGCCTTCCCACCGGTATATGTACAGTAGCGGGTACATGCATATCATCCAGGCTTGCAGGATCACTAAAATCCACTCCAAGTAAGTTGGCACCTTTGGTTAGTTTGTAATCCTTTCTTCCCAATATTTTATCAGGTCCGGGGTAACGAAACTCCCAGCCAAACTGGTGGCCGGTTACTTCAATGACAACGGCATTTTTTGGAGCTTCCCCGGTTATCTTAAACCAGTATTTTAAACCAAATACTACCAATACAGTTAAGAAAATTGCCGGTACGGTTGTCCACAACAATTCAAGTTTGGTATTGTGAGGAAAATAATAAGCTTTACGGTCGTCTCGTTCCTGGTACTTAAATGCGAACCAGAATAACAGGATTTGAGTAATAAAGAATACCAGGCCAGTTACCCCAATTGTGATATAAAGCATCAAATCAATTTTCTGCCCCATTTCAGATGCCGCACCCTGCGGAAATAAAGTTTTGCCGTAATAAAGACTATTGCACCACCAGCAACCAATTATACCCAATATCAGGAAGGAAACCAATAGGAATGCATTGATCTTATTATTTTGCTTGCGTGCCTTTTCTTCCCCTTTTAAAACACTTACATACTCACTGGCTTTCGATATTTGAAAGATGATTACGAAAATCATTATCACTATCACTATCAACAAAATCTGTGTCATATTGCAAAATTATTTTCAGTAATTGTTAACCTGTTTTTTTGTTTAATGACTTATTATCCCTACCCAAACCCCAAACTCAAAACCCCAAACCCCAAACCCATTTATTAATTACGTGTGATGTATTATACTTTCTTTTAGGAAAGGATGATTTCTGGCAGTTAACGGATAACTGCTAAAATATACCCCCACTCTCCACATGATGATACCTATAAATAATGCAGCAATCCCAAATTCGAAAGGCATTAACTCTGCATGGCTCCCCAAAGTGCCGGGCATTACCATCTGCCAGAAATCGATCCAATGGCCAAATATTATCAACACAGCCATAAATGTTACGAGTGTCCAGTTGCGTTTGGGGCTTTTCTTCATTAATATCAGAAACGGGCAAACAAAATTCAAAATCAAATTCAAAAAGAATATGCCACGGAATGGGCTATGTTCACCTACACGCATTTTGAAATAACCAGTCTCCTCGGGAATATTTGCAAACCATATCAGCATATACTGTGAAAACCAAAGATAGGTCCAGAATACAGAAAAAGCGAACATGAATTTGCCAACATCGTGAAGATGCTCATCGGTAACATATTCCAATTGCCCCCTGTTTTTTAGGAAAACCACATACAATGCTATCAGCGACAAACCGGATACAAATGAACTGGCAAATGTATACCAACTGAACATGGTACTGTACCAATGCGAATCAATGCTCATGATCCAAAGCCAGGGTATAGTCGATCCCACCGTTAGTCCAAAAAATACGATAAAAAAAGAAGCCCATAAAATATTCTTGTTGATCCATTTTTTACCGGATTCATAATCCATGGGGCCAGTCTGATCACTTTCTATGCTGAAGGATCGCATTTTCCTTCCTATAAACCACCATAGAAAAATTGTGATCGTACTCCACGCGGTAAAAAAACCCGGGTTCAGGAATCCTTTTTTCCCATTCAATATCTTATCAAATTCCGGGGCGTTTACATCGTATAATTTAGGATCAAGCCAATGAAAAATATCCGTTCTTCCGCCCCAGACGATGGACATCAAAATTATAAAAGTGATGATGCCTAAAACCGGAACCACACTCGATATAGCTTCAGGCACCCTTTTTAAAGCCACCTGCCATCCGCCCATCGCCAAAGTGGTAACCCCGATAAAGAACATACTGGCATTCGTGATCAATAGAAAAAATACACTGTTTTGCAATAGCACAGCCCAGAACCGGGTGCTGTTTACATTCTCTCCATGGGCTGCGTGTTCAAAAGGATGAAACACTATAAACCCATATAGCAATGCGATTAAACCGGCACCAATAAGGCCCATTGTCCATTTCTTATAATTTCCTGGTAATTCAAATGATGTAGACATCTAAACTTTATTTATAGTGAATGCTCTTGTTTTATTTTTTTGCCGCCGCGCTGTCTGTCTTTGGGGCTTCAGCAACTGCTACCGCTTCTTTACCTGCCGCTGCTTTTGGTTGTAAAGTCCTGATATATTGAACGATTTGCCAGCGTTGTTTCCTGCTCAACTGGGGAGCATAACTTCCCATATTATTTTTCCCGTAATTAATTGAATGAAACATTGTTCCGTCTGCCATGGCTAGGTAAAGAGGTAAGGTAAGATTGGCAATGGCGCCAATTTTTCCTGAAGTACTGATTGGTCCGTTCCCCTGCGCGCCTGCACCATGGCATATTGCACAATTAATATTAAATAACCTGGCAGCTTCAAGGCTATCATTACCAACTAATGGCGGCAAAGGATTTTTTACCTGCGCACTCATTATGTAACCCGCGGAATCGTCCGGTATTGTGTAAGGAAACATTTCTCCAATACCAATAGTACCATCAACAGGCTTCCTGTTATAATAAATTTTATCCCCGGGGTTATTTTTGTCAGTTGTAAAAAGCGTTGAGTCCAATGGTGCATAAGTCTCCAGTGCACGGCTATAATTCATATCGGGCATATATATCCTCCCCGGTTTGCGCTTGTTTTCACAGCCCATCATTACAGTCAAACCTGCAAATGAAAGTATTGAAAGGGTTATAATATTATATTTTTTCATTCTGTATATTTTTTCCAAAAATCCTTTTCCCTGAGTTCGAGTCCGACAACGCACAAATTAAATAATTATCCGGACTAATATCCTTTCTCAGCATCTCCATATAATTTCTGCTCCCTGTCATACCTGCCGATCCACCATCCTGTTTCCACTCTTTGGACATTTACTTCCTTTGCACCAGCTTTTTGCAAAAATACTTCCAACTCCGCATCATTCGTTTTATCCGTACACTCGATCGCCATCACAAACAGATCATCAGTAGCCCTTGGATGAAAATGGTGCTTTTTTATAAATGGTGATAACTGGCACAAATAACAAAAAGTAAGTACCATCCCCACCGATGCAAACAAAACCGTTAATTCAAATGTGATCGGTATCCATGCCGGTAAGGCAAAATGTGGCTTTCCCCCGATATTCAGCGGCCAGTCCTTTGTAAATACCCAAGTCATGCAGACAAGCGCGGTTGTTGTTCCTATCGCACCGTAAATAAAACCCGCAGTATGTATACTGGTTTCTCTTAAACCCATCGCATGGTCCAGGCCATGAATAGGAAAAGGAGTATACACGTCATGAATTTTGTACCCGGCGCGACGTACACTTTTCACAGCCGGAAACAATACTGCTTCATCATCGAAACTTCCTACTACAAATTTTTTAATTCCTCCAGCCATAAGTTTTAGATTTTGCCCCAAACCCCTGAAGGGGCCCGATGCATATTAAAATTTAAATACTCGTCAATATTTGAACGCTTGCTCATTCCCCCTTAGGGGTTAGGGCAAGGGCTCTTAATGTGCATGCTCCACTTCATCCAGGTAGAATTTCTCAGCATCCGACTTCTCTATCTCTGTCATTTTATGTTTGTAATTTTCACCGCTTGTTTTTAATACCGCTTTAATTTCCGCTACTGCAATCACAGGGAAGTATTTTGCAAACAGGAAGAAACAGGTGAAAAATAAACCAAAGGTTCCCAGGTAAAAACCAAGTTCCCAAATAGAAGGACTATAATACGTACTCCAGGAAGATGGTAAATAATCCCTGTATGTTGAGGTAACAATGATCACAAAACGCTCGTACCACATACCAATATTTACAATAATGCTCATGAAGAAAGTGAAGGCAATATTCCTTCTCAATTTCTTAAACCAAAACATCTGCGGGGATACCACATTACAAAACATCATTAAATAATAACTCCACCCATAAGGGCTGAATATGTTCGCACGGTTTTCCTTAAACGCATACCACTCGTAAGGGTTTTGACCATACCATGCTATAAATAATTCAGTTATGTAAGCAATACCAACGATAGAACCAGTCAAAACAATTACCTTATTCATGGCCTCGATATGGCCCAGGGTAATATATTCCTGTAAATTGAATACTTTTCTTAAAACGATCATCAGCGATTGCACCATTGCAAATCCGCTGAAGATGGCACCAGCCACAAAATAGGGAGGAAAGATGGTTGTATGCCATCCCGGAACAACCGATGTCGCAAAGTCAAAAGATACAATAGTGTGTACCGATAATACCAGGGGAGTAGCCAGCCCCGCCAATACAAGCGCCAAAGATTCGTGCCTTTGCCAGTGCTTGGTGCTGCCCGTCCATCCAAAAGACGCGATACCATACAACAATTTGCGCAATTTTGTTTTTGCCCGGTCTCTTACAGTAGCCAGATCGGGTAATAATCCCGAATACCAGAATAACAGCGATACTGTAAAATAAGTTGATATCGCAAACACATCCCACAAAAGAGGTGAGTTAAAGTTAACCCAAACCGGGCCTCTTGAATTAGGATATGGCATAATAAAGAAAGCCAGCCAAACCCGGCCCATATGCCAGATAGGAAATTGACCTGCGCACATTACTGCAAAAATAGTCATCGCTTCAGCGGCCCGGTTTACACCTGTTCTCCATCCCTGGCGAAATAGCAGTAAGATCGCTGAGATCAACGTACCTGCATGGCCAATACCAATCCACCATACGAAGTTGGTAATATCCCAACCCCAGCCGATGGTTTTATTCAGGTTCCACTGACCTACGCCATAGGTAACTTCCCTGTAAATACTATATACCCCGAATAATAATAAAGCAACACTGACATAAAAACCAATATACCATAAGCGGGTTGGCTTCATCTCAATGGGACGTATGATGTCTTCCGTTACCATATGGTAATCCTTGTTGCCATCCACCAACGGTTCCCTGATCTGTGATTCGTACTTTAATAATGACATAT
>JBDTWP010000294.1:0-9231 GCA_040006615.1 Ferruginibacter sp. | reverse complement strand
TAGTCAATGGTCAATTACCAATGGTGCACAGGGTTACCAACCTTTGAAAGGTTGGCAACCCTTAAGAATCGTGAATGGTCAATCGTGAATGGTCAGTTGTCAATTGTCAATGGTCAATTACCAATGGTGCACAGGGTTGCCAACCTTTCAAAGGTTGGCAACCCTTAAGAAACGTGATTAGTCAATCGTGAATGGTCAATTACCAATGGTGCACGGGGTTGCCTGCCTTTGAGGCTTATTTCGGAATGTGAATTAATCCAATTTTGCCTTATTGAAATTAACCTTTAATCCCGTTGATGTGGTTGAAAATGGGCATTATGTTTTCAATATTAAAGGCAATAATTATCAGCTATTAGCAAGAATAACATGTAAGGTTAGAACAATTTTTATTAAATTCACAGGCACTTCAAGATGCGATTTATCGAAAATATTTGTGCATTCATATATATGAAAATTTCTTAGATGCGACAATTTATTTTAATACTGCTATGTGCGTCATTGATGGCGGTAGTAATAATTTATTTTTATCCATTGACTGTGGATTTGCCCCCGGATGTAAGGCAGGCGTATAATTCTTTACCGGGAACATTGGATTATAATATAGATGTTAAGCCGATACTTTCTGACAAATGTTTTGCTTGCCACGGACCAGACAAAGCAAAACAAAAAGCTGGCTTAAGGCTTGATATAGCAAAATCTGCTTTTGCCGACTTGCCGGAAGACAAAGGGAAAGTGGCAATTGAACCGGGCAATTTGCAGGGTAGCGAACTTGTTCACCGGATACTTTCAGCCGATCCAAAATACAGGATGCCTTCGCCGGAATCACATCATGAGTTAACTGCTGCCGAAAAGGCAATTTTGATAAAATGGATAAAGGAAGGGGCTATTTATAAGCCTCATTGGGCATTTGTTAAACCTGTAAAATCTAAAGTCCCTGAAGTCGATGAAAAAGGCTGGATCATTAACAACCCGATTGATAATTTTATACTCGCAAGGCTACAGCAAAAGCAATTTCACCCCTCCAGGCAAGCAGATAAGGAATTGCTTTTGAGGCGCCTTTCATTAGATTTGACCGGACTTCCGCCAACCTTGAGTGAAATAGACGATTTTTTAAATGACCGGTCGGCAGGTGCCTATGAAAAGCAGGTTAACCGTTTGCTAAGCTCCCGGCACTATGGAGAAAGAATGGCAGTTGATTGGCTGGATGTTGCACGTTATGCCGATTCACACGGTTATACGATTGACATGTTGAGGGATATGTCGCCGTATCGCGATTGGGTAATAAAAGCATTTAACGCCAATCTACCTTATAACACCTTTATACAATGGCAACTCGCCGGCGACCTGATGCCGCATCCAACCCGGGAAATGATCATCGCTACTGCATTTAACCGCAATCATCCCCAAAATATGGAGGGGGGCGTTATTGAGGAAGAATTTCAAACGGAATACGTAGTGGACAGAACCAACACTTTTGGCAATGCCCTGCTGGCCCTGTCGGTAGGCTGTGCCAGATGCCACGATCACAAATTCGATCCTATTTCTCAAAAAAATTATTACCAGCTATTTAGCTTTTTTAACAATGTGAAAGAAGCAGGTCAAATTTCCTTCGATGGAGCGCTCCCTACACCTACCCTGATGCTGCCAACCGGGGAAAAGGAAAAGGTTTTACAGTATATAAACAGTGCCATTTTCAAAGAGGTACAAACATTAAACAATACAAGAAATATAGCCGGCCCGGCTTTTGAAGCCTGGTTAAATAATAAAGCCTACAAAAAACTTGCAGGCGAAAAGATCCCGGGAAATGGTCTACAGGCCTACTTTGACTTCAAAAATGGGTTGGTTAATCTCATCAATAAAAAAGATGTTGCCTCAATGAAAAGAGAATCCGGGCAAATAGGTGACAAACCGGTATTTATAAACAGAGGTCCCGGTAAAGCTTTACTATTGAACGGTGATAGCTGGCTTGACTTGAAAAAACCGGGGGTATTCAGAAAATCAGAACCATTTAGTATCGGTATCTGGGTAGAAATTCCTAAACAGCTTACAGAAGGAGTTATTTTTCATAAATGCACCGCCGAGCGCCTGTACAATTTCAGGGGATATCACCTGTACCTGAAAAACAACAAACTGGAACTGAATATGGCCCATACAGGTCCATCAAATGCAATTACTAAAGAAAGCATTGATAGCATTCCCAGGGACAAATGGATACAGCTTACGATGACTTATGACGGCTCATCAAAAGCCGCAGGCTTTAGGTTGTATCTCGATGGCGCTGAGATGAAAATGGAGACGACGATGGATCAGCTAACCAAGGATATAATGTTTATTAATGGAACGCAACCAGGACTACAAATTGGAGGATGGGAGCGAGGTCGGGGATTCAAAGATGGGAAAGCCACTGAAATCGTAGTTTATGACAGGATATTAACTCCGTTTGAAGTCAAAATTCTGGCGCAAAAAGTGAGCTGGGCACAAATCGCAGCTAAGGACAGGGCCGAATTATCGGATGATGAAATTAGTATTCTAAAAGACTATTATTTAGCGACGATTGATCCTGAAGTAAAAGCAGCAGCCGCAAAATTGAAAACCTTGCGAACTGCTTTATCAGATTCAACAGAGGATATCGGGGAGCTAATGGTAATGCAGGAAATGACAAAACCAAAGAAATCGTTCCTGCTTAAAAGGGGGAACTATGATATGCCCGGCGAGCAGGTTTTTCCTAATACCCCCGAAGGAATATTGCCTTTTCCAAAAGATGTTCCTAAAAACAGGTATGGACTGGCACAATGGGTAACAAACCCCGACAACCCGTTGGCTGCAAGGGTAGCGGTAAACCGGTTGTGGCAAAACTTTTTTGGCATAGGATTAGTGAAAACTACCGAAGATTTTGGAAACCAGGGCGAAACGCCATCGCACCCGGAGTTGCTTGATTGGCTGGCGGTTCATTTTATGGAATCGGGGTGGAATATAAAGGCTCTGAATAAAATGATCGTGATGTCAGCCACCTACAGGCAGGATTCACAGGGGAAGGAGTTTGTAGAAAAGGATCCTGAAAATCGTTTTCTATCGCATGGGCCGTCTTTCCGTCTTACTGCAGAAATGATAAGGGACAATGCACTTTTTGCAAGCGGACTAATAGATATGCAGGTTGGCGGTAAAAGTGTAAAACCATATCAACCGGAAGGCATGTGGGAAATAAACAATACTCATTACACGCCCGATACCGGGAAGGCTGTTTACAGGCGTAGCCTCTACGTTATTATAAAAAGGTCCGTTCCCAATCCTACACTGTCAACATTTGATGCCCCGTCACGCAGTTATTGCGTTATGCGCAGGCAACCAACCAATACCCCTTTACAGGCACTGGTAACGCTAAATGATCCAACTTTTATTGAAGCTGCCAGGGTAATGGGCGAACAAATGACCAGGATAAATGATAATCGAAAGGCCATAACGGATACATACAGAAAGCTTACAGGACGAAGGCCTTTCCCGAAGGAGCTTGAGCTGTTGCTTAACCTTCAACAGGTTGAATTTAATAAATTCAAACAACATCCGGAAAAGCAAAAGGGCTGGTTAAATACGGGTCAATATAAAATTGATGAAAAACTGGATGCTGCTCTATTAACCGCCAACACGGTTATTGCCAGCACCATATTAAATTCGGATGCATCACTTACAAAAAGATAAACACCATGCCAGATTATCATCGCGAACAAGACTTTAGACTGTACAGTCCTGAATTTAGTAAACTAAACAGGAAACTGGACCGGCGCGATTTCTTAACAAAAACCGCAATGGGCTTTGGGACTATCGCCCTGAGTTCAATGATTGTTAAGAATCTTTTTGGTAAATCCAACACGACTATGGGAGATGCCGCAGGAGATACGGAACAGGACATACTAAGGGCAATTCCTCATTTTGCGCCAAAAGCAAAAAGAGTTGTATACTTATTTATGAGCGGTGGACCCTCCCAGTTTGAATTATTTGATTACAAACCTAAACTGGCGGCTATGGCAGGGCAAGACCTTCCTGATTCGGTTAGAAAAGGACAAAGGCTTACAGGTATGAGCGCCAACCAGAGCGTGCTTCCGGTAGTGCCATCTTTTTTTAAGTTTAATCAATATGGGCAAAGTCAAACCTGGATGAGTGAGCTTCTGCCCTACACCGCGGAAGTAGTTGACGAGCTTTGCATTATAAAATCAATTCAATCAGAAGCGATCAACCACGATCCTGCCATTACGTTTTTTCAAACCGGAAACCAGCTTCCCGGGCGGCCATCCATAGGTTCATGGCTGAGCTATGGCTTAGGGTCTGATAATAATAACCTCCCCACATTTATTGTGCTTGTTTCTAAAGACGGTCAAAAGGATCAGCCATTATATTCAAGGTTATGGGGAAATGGTTTTCTTCCCTCTAAATACCAGGGCGTTCAGTTTGGTTCAGGAAAAGACCCTGTGTTATTTTTAAATAACCCTGAAGGTTATGATGGAGCCGACAGGAAGGAAATGCTCGATTATCTTTCAAAACTTAACCAGTTACAGAATCAGGCTAATAGCGATCCGGAGGTTGAAGCAAGAATAGCACAATTTGAAATGGCCTACCGGATGCAAACATCAGTGCCCGAAGTGATGAGTACGGCCGATGAGCCTGCCGAGTCATTTGAAATGTATGGTCCTGATAGCCGTGATCCGGGTACCTATGCTGCCAACTGCCTGCTGGCACGTAAACTGCTTGAAAAAGACGTAAAGTTTGTTCAACTTTACCACCAGGGATGGGATCAGCATAGCAGCCTGCCTAAAGGTATCGAACAACAATGTAAAAGGACCGACCAGGCGACCGCTGCTCTTATTAAAGATTTGAAAAGAAGGGGTTTGCTGGAAGATACCCTGGTGATATGGGGTGGCGAATTTGGCCGGACAGTATATTCACAGGGAAAACTTGCGCTTGATGATTATGGGCGCGACCATCATCCGCGGTGTTTCACGATGTGGATGGCAGGCGCCGGTGTTAAACCAGGAATAAGTTATGGTGAAACCGATGATTTTAGCTATAATATCGTAAAAGATCCTGTACATGTGCATGATTTACATGCTACCCTTCTGCACCTGATGGGCATTGATCATGAGAGGCTCACCTATAAATTCCAGGGAAGACGCTTCCGCCTGACCGATGTGGAAGGGGAGGTGGTAAGAAACATATTAACCTGACCCCCTCCCAAGGGGTGTTCTGAAACAATAAACTCATTGAAATCCGGGGAAACGCCACTAAAGAACTGAAGTTAAATTAACACGCGTATGACACTATTGGATATAACCCTGTTTGCAGGCCACCTGCATCCTCTTATTGTCCATTTACCTATTGGGTTTATTTTGCTCAGCGCAATTTTTGACATTTTATCGTATTCAAAGAAGTACGCAAATTTAAAACCAGCAGTACCGATAGCCTTGTTAATGGGTTTCATATCGGCGCTGCTTGCCTGTGTTTTTGGCTATGTGCTGTCCACTTCAGGCGAGTATGACGAAAATGTTTTGAAGCATCATGAATTTTCAGGAATTATTCTTGCGTTGGTAATGGGGATATTATATGTTGTTTCAGGTGACAATGTAAAGAAACCAGCGCTTATTTCCGGTAGATTATTGTCTTGGTTGCTGGTGGCACTTATTATGCTGATGAGCTATAGCGGACACCTTGGTGCAAGCCTTACGCATGGCAGTGATTACCTGACGATGCAAACCCTGGAAAGAAGGGTGCGTGATAAGCCGTCAGGCATCGATAATGTGATGATATTTGAAGATGTGGTGCAACCCATCATTCAAAATAAATGCCTGCAATGCCATCATGACGGAAAGTTAAAGGGTAATCTATCAGTTGAATCATTGCAGGCACTTTATAAGGGAGGTAAAAACGGGCCCGCAATTGTGGGTGGAAGGCTAAATGAGAGTGAACTGTACAGACGTATAACGCTGGATCCGGACAACAAAGATTTTATGCCCAGGGATGGTAAAACACCGCTTACAAAACCTGAAGTAAAAATAATAAAATGGTGGATAGAAAAAGCCAGCGCAGTTAGTGGCAAAAAAATTGTTGAGCTTAAAAACACAGATTCAATAAAACCACAACTGGCGTTATATTTGGGAATTGGAGGAGACCTGTCACCTGATTTTGAGGGACATCCATTTACCCGGTTTGTTAACCCGGATATCCCGGTACTGACTGATACGTTGTTTATCAGAAATCTTAGGAAAAAAGGTTTGATGGTAAGATTTATGTTGAAAAGGCCGGTGATGCTCGACATCACACTTCCTGCAGGATCCGGAGTAAAAGCGGTGGAATTTAAGGATGATATCCTGCCATTAGCCAAAAGCATAATCTGGCTCAATTTATCTTCCAACAATTTTACAGATAGCGATCTTTCCTTTCTTAAAGCTTTTACCAACCTTGAAAAATTGAGGCTTGAAAGAAACCCATTGACCGACGAGGTAAGCAATAGCCTGTCAGCATTAAAACACCTTGAATCGGTTAATTTAAATCAAACAAAAATAACGGGCGCAGCCGTTGTTACCTTAAAAAAGAATCCTGCTATTAAAAATATCTATACCTGGGGTACAGGTGTTAAATAAGCAAAAACCTTATAGGTCTCTCCGTGCTGTTTAAAATATCATCCACCAGCAGCTTCTCGTAACCGGGTGCAACATTTCTGCAGTCGATATAGCTCGTTTCTTTATTGGTTACTCAAAAAATTATCGCAAGATCTTCAATGCCCGGATATTCATGGTTCAAAAAAAAAGAAAGGTTCAACACTATTAAAGCCTGAACCTTTCTTCGCAAGTACTTTTGGCAGTACCATTAGATAAAAAACTACAAATATCAAATCAGTTACCAGGGAAATAAATCTTTCCCCGGAAGCGCGATTTAAAGCCTTTCCGGCCAGGCAACTTTATGCATCCGCCCCCTCTTCCTCTTCATTTTCACCGGCGGCCTGTAAATTAACAGATCCTTCCGCTACCTCTGATAGTTTTTCATCGGCCTCCTTTTCTTCGTTTAAGGTCTGATGTAATAACTCCGCTCCTTCAGCTTCTCCTAAAATCCTGGCGAATGCGGTTAACGTACCGTAGGTAGCTATTTCGTAGTGTTCTACTTTTTGCCCCGCCAGAATAATGCCTGCATCGCGAACGACTCCTTTCGCCGTACTTTCCATGAGTTCATTTGCTTCCCTGATCAGGCCCTCCATTGCTTCGCATTTTTTTGCCTGTGGCTTGACTCCGATAGAATTAAATACCTTTTCAACCCTGGTAACCTGTTCTTCGGTAACCGAAAGGTGATCAGTTAATGCATTAACCAGTTCTTCAGATGTGGCTTGCTTAATCATCTTAGGTAAGGCTTTCGTAAGCGCTTTTTCCGCCCAGTAAATATCTTTCAGGCTGTCTTCGAATAATTCACGTAAGCCTGTAGCTTCCTGCGAATTATGAGGCCGGGATATTTGTTGTTTTGTGCCATTGGATGCACTTCTTTTCGGACTGGCTTTTTCTGCTGTTTTCATGATTTAAATAAAATTTTGAAGGTTATGAATGAATAATTACCTTAAAAAAAGCATGCCAGATTTTCTATAACATTTTCCTGCATTTCCAGGCTTTCATTCCCGGATAATTGGGAAAACAATTGAACAGAATTCATAATGTGAAAATGTGAAAATTTGAAAATGGGAAAATGAGGAAATGTCCTAATTAGCTAATGTGCTAATGTGAAAAAAGGAATAGCATCGCTGCCATTCCTTTAATAAATGATAACAGAACTACCAAAACCTATTTCTTACCAGTCAATGCTTTGCTTGAATCGAGATGTCCCTGCAATACAGGTAATGTCCTGCCGGCAAAACTCTTAATTTCAGGATCGTTACAATCTTTCGCGGCTTTTTCAAATGCTTTTACATCTTTTTTATGATCATCCAGCATCATATTCATATAAGCCTTGTCAAAATCCTTACCTTTCTTTTTCATAAGGTCATCCATGTCTTTCCGTGCTTTCTCACCAACATTCATAGGTAAAGTAATGTTTTTAGAAACAGCAATTTCTTTTAATTCCCCGTTGGCCTTTGAATGATCCTTCACCATCATAACGGCAAAATCCTTCACCCGCTGACTTGACGCATTTTGCTGGGCATAGTTCCCCAGTTCTACTTCCATCATTCCACCATTGGCGGCTTCTACGGCAAAATCCGCCGCATCTTTATCAACCGGCATATTTGATACGGCCATTGTTGAATCATTATGCCCTGCCATGACCGGACTGTCCTTTTTATCATTGGCATCTTTGGCCGCCTCCACACTATCGTTGTTAGTTCCGGAATTGCAAGCCTGGAAAAGCCCAAATATGGCAATCAGGAAAACAAATTCTACTTTTTTCATAATTTTCATTTTTAAGATTAAAATAATCACACAAAAATCAAATCATGAGCCAAAGGGATTTCATTTCCAATATTTATTAAAATGCATGTTGATTGGGGAAAACAGAAGTTCTTTTGTGGAATAATTTCCCTCTATCTATTTATTTGTCCATTTTATTTTACAAGCGCTACCCATATATCGATAGAACGGGAAATATTGACATTTCCTTATGCTACCCATATATCGTCCATATTAGTGGTATTTGCGGATCTTTAATTCGATCTGCCACGAGCTATATGATGAATTGATAGTAAACCCATTTCATTGTGCGCCACCTTATTTAACGCTGTATGCCTGTATGCAACAAATAAAAAAAAGACCGGTGCGTGGTTACCGGTTCACCTCCTCAAATACGCCCAATTTTCGCAATCGTTTTATAATCCTTTATTCCATCAAAAAATTTATCCAGCACTTGCAGGAAGACCGGATCAGTATTATTGACGGCGGAGAACAAAGTCATCGATGATCTCAATTTTAAATCATCAGGGCTTCCAAATATTGTATTGGCATCATTAGTTTTAAGTGCCAGCAATCCATTACAAATAGCTACCAGTCTCCTGCCCAGAACAGGGTGTTGCAAAAATACTTCAGCTTCCCGGAGGTCTTTGATTGCATACAACTTGGAGGTCTCACTAAATCCCAACCCATGTATTTGAGGAAAGATAAACCACATCCAATGACTTCGTTTCCTGCCATTCTTAATTTCTGACAACGCCACCTGATATGCCGTTTCCTGTGCATCAATAAATCTTTCCAGGTTATTGTCTTCGTTCATTTT
>JBDTWP010000293.1:0-9236 GCA_040006615.1 Ferruginibacter sp. | reverse complement strand
ATCCACCAACGGTTCCCTGATCTGTGATTCGTACTTTAATAATGACATATATTTTCAGCTTTAAGCCATTCTCTCCAGATAAATGGCTTTCGGTGTTTATTTTTAATACCCATCAATAATTCTTAATCATTAACATCACTGAACCAGCCAGGCTTACTTTACCGTATCACCTGGTACCTTCCCTCCTTACCATCCTCTTTCCCTCCCCCCTGAGGGATTGAAGGGACTCCTTCTTAACTTCCCCCCTGGGGGATCGGGGAGGCCGCCTCTACTTCCTTTTCATTGGTAACATTCCTGTCCGTATTCTTTATTTTGGCCAGGTAATTTACGTTAGGTAATACATGCAATTGTTCCAGCACGTAGAAGGCTCGATGCTTTTGTTCAACATGCCTGATCTTATATACATCACTTTCTTTATCATTCACGTTCCCAAAACTGATAGCATGTGTAGGACAGGCCTGCATACAGGCTGTCTTTACATTTCTTACCAATAACGCGTCTCCGGCTTTCTTTGCTTCCAGTTTGCTATCCTGCAACCTTTGCACGCAGAAAGAACATTTTTCAATTACCCCCCTTGAACGTACGGTTACGTCAGGATTCAAAACCATCCTGGCTAAATTTTCGTTCATTTGTAAAACTGACTCATTCATATACCCTTCCTCCACCATTGGAATCTGATTATCCGCAAAACTATCTGACCCGGTAAAATCCAACCAGTTAAAACGACGTACTTTAAAAGGACAATTATTCGCACAATACCTTGTACCTATGCAACGGTTATAGATCATTTGATTTAATCCTTCCGTACTATGGTTGGTAGCGGCAACCGGGCAAACGTTTTCGCAAGGTGCATTATCGCAATGCTGACACAACATCGGCTGAAACACCACATCCGGGTTGTTCATATCCCCGGTAAAATACCTGTCAATACGAAGCCAGTGCATCTCATGGGCCCTGGATACCTGTATCTTACCCACTACACTTACATTATTTTCAGCTGTACAGGCTACTACACAGGCACTGCATCCTGTACAGGTGTTTAAATCAATGCTCATCCCCCATTTGATTCCGGGCATTGAATAGTCAGGGTAAATGGTTGCATCCTTTACAAAATCTTTCCCGTTGGATGCTTCGATTAATGCTTCCCGTTCATGCGTGGCTTCTTCCAAAACATGTTCAGGATTTTCGGCAAACTTCTTTAAAGACCCTTCATAAATAACAGGGCGGCTTTCCGAAGAACCATGCACCTGCGTTTGCGCTAAAATGTAGGTATTACCACTTTCTTTTATTTCCGCTTCACAACTGTACCTGAATCCCGTTCCGTCAAAACCAACAAATGGGTATGCATTTTTTCCCGCACCATTGGCTGATCTTCCGATATGTTCCGCCGTTTTATTTATATCAGCGCTTTGTCGTCCATAACCCAATGCCACGGCCACTACCTTCGGATGTATTCCCGGGATAATTAAAACAGGTAATTCGACCGTTTTCCCATTTGCGGTAATGATTACGGTTGGCTTTTCCGGATGAACCTCATAACCATCGCCATCCCGTTGGTTACCTGCCACATCGATGCCGATGATTGCTTTTGCCATTGCGGGGCTCATTAATGCATAGTTGTCCCAGGTTACTTTTGAAACCGGATCGGGTAATTCCTGCAACCAGGGGTTGTTGGCCTGGCTGCCACTACCCATTGAAACTTTTTGATAAATCACCATTTCATAATTACCTGCCTTAACGGCAGCAATCTTTGCGGCTGCTGAAGCTACACCTGCATTACTGAAAGTAGCGCCCCCTGTTGCCATCACCGCCGGTTCAATCACCCCATTCTGCAATGCAGTATTGTACTCATATTCGGATCCTAATTTCCCTAACCAATAAGTTTTAAAATATGTTTCATAATCTGCCGTATTCCCTGTAAGTCTTAATAAAGTGGTTTCAAACGCCCTCGTTTTAAACAAGGGGTTAATGGTAGGTTGCAATAGGTTTATATAACCTGACTTTGGCTCAGCATCACCCCAGCTTTCTAACCAGTGGTTAGCCGGAATACTGTATTTACACAGTTCCGTAGTTTCATTCATGGTAGCATTGAATGAAACAGTAACCGGTACTTTCGCAAGGCCATCAATAACTTTTTGGCTGTCAAAATAGGTGTAGACCGGATTAGTTTCGTGTATAAACAAAGCCCCCACCGCACCGGCATTCATATCTGCAACCAGCTTCACTATATCGGCATCTACACCGGCGCGATAGTTTGAAGTAACAGCCCAGTTGATGGTTTTGCCATTTGCGCCAATCGCTTCATTGATAGCGTTCACTATTATTTGTAAGTTAACATCGTTGGTTCCGCATACTACAAGGGCTGCGCCTTTATTTGCATTTAGTGCTGCAGCGGCAGACTCAATACCTTTATTTAATGCTGCATCCGGCAGAGCGGGTGCAGTAACGGCGCCACCTAATTTAGCCAATAAAGCAAGCGCAACAGCACCCTTTTCAGATGCCTTATGAACAAACCTGTCATCTGCGTTACTACCTGTAAGACTCAATGAGCTTTCAAAATGAATATGACGGCTCATAACAGGATTTTCACTGCTTATTCTCCGGTTCTGGGCATACTGGCCTGCAAATTCAACAGGGCTTAGCCAGGTGCCTAAAAAATCTGCGCCGATACTAACGATCACTTTCGCATTTTCGAAATGATAGGAAGGAATAGCTTTCTTACCATAACATGCCTCATTTGCCAATAACATACCGCTATAACTGACCGCATCGTACTGAATGTGCCTGCTACCGGCGTTTTTAGCCAGGAATTGAGCGATAATCTGTAAAGTTGTTGGTGAATTGATAGTGGAAGTTAGCAGCACCACCGGTTTTCCCCCCAGACCATTCATCGCTTCCCCCACCATTTTATCAAAAGCTTCAAAAGTTGTTACTTCCTTAAAATCTGTTCCAACCTTTTGCATGGGATAACGAAGCCGCGTAGTATCATAAAGATCCAAAACAGAAGCCTGCACTAACGCGCTTGTCCCTCCCCTCGTGATGGATGACTTTTCATTTCCTTCTATTTTAATAGGGCGACCGTCTCTTTGCTTTACAATTACCGGGGTTACATCACCGCCATTAATACAGGTAGTAGCATAATAATTAGGAATACCCGGAGTGAGATTGTCGGGTTTTTGTAAATAAGGTACCACATTTCGCACATGCATTTCGCAACTTGCAGCCAGTGTAGCCGCAGCAGTGCTAAACCCCAGGTATTTAAGAAAATCCCTCCTGGGTGTTTTGGCATCTAAAAGCCCTTTGTCTTCAAGGTCTTCCAATGGCAATAACTGTTCTTTAAATTCTTTTTCCGCCGTTTGCTGAAAAGCCTCCGACTGATTCAATTCTCCAAAATTTTGCCAGTACTTTTTTCCCATAATATAATAATGTGATAATATGCTAATATGCTAATATGCTAATGTGCTAATATGCTAATATGCTAATGTGTCAATGTGCTAATTTGTCAATATGTCAATGTGCCAATTAATAGTGACATTTTTGACATTCCGTTCCACCAATCTTTTCCACCGTTACACTATCCATCTTACCCGCTTTGATATCATTGTGAAACTTTTCGTAAATGCTGTAGAATTTGTTGCCTTCGCCGGTAGCTTTATTATAGAAATCGACTTTACTTTCTCTGTGACAGTTAATGCACCAACCCATACTCAGGTCGGTGAACTGGTATACCTCCGGCATTTCCTGGATATTTCCATGGCAGGTTTGGCAATTTTGTTTGCCCACTTTCACGTGCTGGCTATGGTTAAAATAAACATGATCCGGGAGATTATGAATTTTTATCCATTCGATGGGTTTGCCTGGCTTATCGTATATTTTCAAATCAGGGTTCCAGCCCGCGTAGGAATATATTTTTTGTATTTCCGCGGTTCCGTTTACCTGTAATCCGTTTTCCCTCAGGATTGGGTCACCTTTATATTCCTTTATTGCCTTATGGCAATTCATACATGTATTTACAGAGGGTACATTGGCATGCTTGCTATCCTGAGCACCGCCATGACAATACAGGCAACTGATTTGGTTCGTTCCGGCGTGTACTTTATGGGAATAATAAATAGGTTGCTCGGGCTGGTATCCATTCATACGGCCTAAACCCATTGCCGCGTTGATGGTCATATACCCACCAAAGCAGAACAAAACCAATATACCGATCATCAAATAACTCTTATTGCGGTAAAAGGGAACCGGTTCAGAGCGGAGTATGCCTTCCTTTTCATCAGATAATTTCCGGAGGCTGCTGTTAACCTGTAAAAGTATCAACGCAATTATTGCAAGAATAAGTGTCAGGATTCCAAATAATAAAGAGTTGTCATCAGCTGGAACATTCGCCCCGCCGCCGGTAGGTTCCGGAGGAAGAGGTGCTTTGTAAGCATCAGCATAATCTAAAATTGCGGTGATTTCTTCAGGCTTCAGGTTAAACTGTGTCATCCTGGATCCATATTTTGCCAACAGCGTTTTTGCGTAGGGATCCGTTTCCAGCAGGGTATTAACGTTATTGACCCATTTAATGGCCCAATCCTTACTAGGTTCCCTTTTCCTTGCACCCTGCAACATGGGCCCGGTAAAATCTTCCAATGGTTTATGGCAGTTGGCACAGTTTGCTTTAAATAAAGCTTCGCCATCTGCAGCAAAACTTGTATTAATAAAAAAAACCATGGCAATAAAGACAAAACTGGCTAAGGTGTTGTTAACGATTTTTCTATTGGGACTCATACAGTTAAAGCGGGTGGTCTGGTGTGGAAAAATATCCTTATATGTCTGCAAAAATAAGTCAGGATATTGACATATTACTAACATTTAAAAAAAAAATTTTCGTAGGCCTGGCCTGATTTTCAGCGATTAGTTCTATATTCTTTAAAGTGATTGTCATAAAATTGTAAGAAGATTATAGCCGCCTCCATATTTGGTTTTACTTAATTATTTCACAAAATTTTACCACACTTTTGCGTAATGTTTGAAAAATTGAAGCATCGGTGGAAAGTAAATGGCATCAATATGGTGCTGATAATTTGCACCTTCGCCTTAGGAGGAAGTCTCTGTGGATTTGTCGGCAAAAAGTTGTTGGAGCTAACAGGAATGGATAAAGGATTCTTTTTAATACCATTCTATATTTTGCTGGTAACACTTCTCTGGCCTTTTTGTGTTTTGCTGATCAGTATCCCCTTTAGACAATTTTCATTCTTCATAAAATACTTAACAAAAATCTGGAAACGAATGAATGGCAAAAAAAAAACTCCCGTATCTGTAGCTATTTTTGCCAGCGGGGCTGGCAGTAATGCTGAAAAGATAATTGAGCAGATGTACCGGTCTCTTAAGGATGGTGACGGGAATTTCCGGGTAGATTTAATTGTTTGTAACAAGCCGGGAGCCGGCGTGATTGAAATTGCCGGGAAATATAATATTGAGACGCTTTTAATTGATAAAGAAAAATTCTTTAATGGCGGCGGCTATGTTGAGGAACTAAGGGACAGGGGTATTCAATTTATTGTGCTGGCCGGTTTCTTATGGAAAGTTCCTGTTTCATTAATAAGGGCCTACCCCGGTAAGATCATCAACATTCATCCCGCGCTTTTACCGAAATATGGAGGTAAAGGCATGTATGGAAATAAAGTACACGAGGCCATTATTGCCGCGGGTGAAAAAGAAAGCGGCATCACCATCCACTATGTGGATGAGTTATATGATCATGGGAATATCATCTTCCAGGAGATCTGTACGGTAGATGAAAATGATACACCAGAAACGCTGGCTAAAAAAGTTCATTTACTGGAACACAGGCATTACCCCTTAGTGATTGAAGGCTTAATTCAAAATGCAAAATAGCCGTTAAAAGCGCCGCCCGATCACATAATCAACATTTGTTAACGTAATATTGTGACCCACAAACAATTCTTCCTGTATCAGCAAATAAAAACATATTGTATTATCTTCTTCCTGTTTATCGCGGGAGGATCAGTAATGGGGCAACTTACCATCAGTGGCACTGTTTATGATTCTTCCAAAATTATTCCTGTGGCTAATGTATTGGTAAAAAGCAGCAGCGGCACACAAACCATTACAGATTCCGCCGGTCATTATGATATTGTGACTGCAGAAAATGATTCCCTGACCTTCATTTACCTCAATAAACCCACCGCGAAATTTGCCGTAAAGCAGATCCCAAATATCGGCAGCTTTGATATCTCCTTACATATACGGGTAGTCGAAAAATTTAGAACCATGAAGGAGGTGAAAGTGTACTCCAAAAATTTCAGGCAGGATTCTATTGAAAACAGGCAGTATTATAGTAAGATTTTCGGCTATGAAAAGCCAGGAGTATCGTCTTCTATTAACCCGGGTTCAGGTTCCGTAGGAATGGACCTCGATGAATTCATCAACATTTTCCGGTTTAAGCGAAACCGGCAATTAAGAAAAATGCAGGATCGCTTACTCGAACAGGAACAGGAAAACTACATAAAATACCGCTTTAATAAAACCGCTGTTAAGAGGATCACCCGGTTGGAAGGGGCAGACCTGGATAATTTTATGGCTTTGTACAAGCCTGACTTTGAGTTTACACAAATGGCCAGCACGGTTCAATTTTATCAATATATTTTAAATGCATCCTACCAGTTTAAGAAGGAATTGCTGATAAAGCAAAATAAAACAAACAACCCATAGAAAGGTTTTCGGTTTAGGGTTTTCAGTTTTCGGTTTATTGTTCGGGGTACCGTGTTAGGTATGAGGGGGTGCATTCCAAATTCATCCTGCTCCGTGGACGCAACAAAGTATTCTACACCGCATTGGCTGGAATCGGTTTCATAAATTGCCTCCGGCTTTAGCTGGAGGAACAAATTTATTCATTTTTGGCTTTAGCCAAAACAATCAGGAAAATGCTTAAATCCAATTCGGCTAAAGCCTGCGGCAACTCAATTCCCACGAGGTTGATAAGCACCCTTCGAAAGACCTCACAGGTTTTTAAAACCTATAAGCCCTGATAAACCCGACAATATTAAGGTATAATCATCTAATGGGTATTGTAGGAACAGGCCGCGGCCTGTTCTCGTGAATAATAGAAACGCAATTACCATTGGTATTGCACAGAAACTGGCCTCGGCCTGTTCCCACGGGCCAAAAAACGCGAAACGCGAAACATGAAATTTAAATATTTGAAAATAGGAAAATGAACAGATGAAAAAAAGATTATACTGCTTTTGTTGCGTCGTCCGGAGCAGGATGAATTTGGAATGCACCCTCATGAGGTGAGCATCGTTCAATCAAAAGGAAGCCGGAACATCAAACTCCGGCTAATAAAGAAAAATAAAAAAACAATCGATAAAATATTTCTATAAATTGGGGCATGGAACAAACTACATTAGGCATTGGCACCAGGTTACAACACACGCAATATGGCCCCGGTGTCATTTGTGCTGTCCGTTATGCAACTTATCTCATTTCATTTATTCATCACGGCATAAAAGAAATAGACAAAACTGATTTTCACCTCGATGAAATCATTCCCGAAAATGTAACGGTAGAAGTGGAAACAGCTTCAGCAACAGAAAGATCTCTTTTAAAAATCCTGCGTTTATGGGGCGATGTTACCGAGATCGTTCCGCTGGGTGACCGCTGGAAAGGTGGCACCATGCTTTTGCAGCCATATGATAAAACCCAAAAGCCAAAAGAAATCCCAATAGATATTTTCTTTCACAAGATCGTAATGCTCAGAGACCGCCTGCGGGTACTCGAACAAAATATCAACAGCCATAAAATACTCACGGACGCCGATAAAGTTAATTTGCAGCAATACATTACCCGGGTGTATGGTTCACTCACTACTTTTAATGTACTGTTTAAAGATAAAGAACACTGGTTCGTTGGTGATAAGGGAGCTGGGGAATAAATGAGCGGATGGTAGATTTGAAACCCCTGAACTGGCAATGTCCATCCAAATCAATACCCCAATATCCCCCTTATCCCTGCTTTCCAAAATTCCAGGATATCCTTTGAACGTGGTCGTCTGGATCCATAGCCGGCTTAGCCGGTTCGGGATACTGAAATCGCACAATCTTTCCTTCACGGATTAATACAACATCCATTAATGTCCCGGCCTGGAAGTTCTTGTTATTGAACCTCTTAATAAGGGAATTCCGGAAATAAACCCCCGCACAGGTTATCAACACTTTCCCTTCAATATCGTCCAGGGGAAAATCTATGGGCCACCTTCAAAATCCTTACCATCAAATGGTAAAAAAATACCATCTGCCCAACGGCTATACCCGCATTTATCGGGGAAATCAAAAACACCACAGGCTATTTACACAACAAAAGTGGTAGCCGATTCCGGGGCTTTAAATGTATGCCTGACTTCAAATCCGGTTATGGAAAAATTTATCTTATCCGGTGCCTCTATTTTTGTTTTGAGCATAAAACTCATGAGATTGAATAAACTGGTAGCCCGGTGCAACCCAAAGCCTCTTAGCAAATCAAGATCGCCATCAGTAACCCGGCGTTCTCCTTTAAGGGCTGCCGGACCGGTGCTGATAACTTCAATAAATTTGGTATTCAGCCTGTTTACAAGCCCATTATCGGCCATGTTATTAATAATAGTCCCAAACACAGGCGGCCGGCACTACTGTAATTCTGAATTCCGCACCGCTCTTTTTGCTTGCCTCCGACATTTTAACCACTTCTGAAGCGCTCCGGACACAATTCCTGTCGTTCTGTTTGTAATAGATAGCATTACCAGGTTTGCCGGATAAATAGAAATTATCTCTTGTTATTGCCATATAAAAATTGTATTTTAGTGTTAGCAATAATTAGGCATCGTATTACTATTAGTACATATTTTTTTAAGGAATTATTTAAAAAAAAGGGTAATTATTCAAAAAAAAGGCCACTTCCAGTCCATTTTTACCCCTTTCAAGTCCACATCATCCCCACATCTTCTGCACGTTTTCGCCATGTTTAGTCCACCCCTCTCACTGGTCTCCCCCTAGTCTCTCCCTGGTCTCCCCCTAGTCTCTCCCTGGTCTCCCCCGGGCTTTCTACTGATTTTCTTCATAAATGTATCTTACACCTCCTTTTCTACCTATTTTGGCTTTCCACCCCTCAATTATTACAATTCAACTATCTCAGTGAGCCGTTGTTGGGTGTTTTCACCAACAACTATTATAATTCAACTATCTCAGTGAGCCGTT
>JBDTWP010000292.1:0-9251 GCA_040006615.1 Ferruginibacter sp. | reverse complement strand
AGAACTAAAATGCGAACAACTCAAACTTAATTTAATTTAACAGGACACTAGTGATTTAAAATAATAAATGTACATCCCGCCTTTTAATGCAAGTGTGACAAAAACCAATATTGTAAGTACCAGCATAATTACCCAGGGCTTATTCTTAGACAGGTCCTTCAGGTCAGTTGAAACAGAAGATTTTTCAACCTGTGCAGGCACAACTCTTTCCCTGGTGGTAAGAAATGTGATGATAAAAAATATAATACCCGCGATGGCAAAGAAAAACATTACTTTTTCAAACCCTGCTGCCTTGTCACCATGCCCTAATGACAATGCTAATGGTAATAATAAGGATTGTATTATAAACTGAGCAATCATGACCGCTACAAAACGATAAGATGATAAACTGTTCCGTTGTTTCATGTCGCCGGTAATTACACCGCTCAATGCCGAGTAAGGCAGATTGTTGGCAGAGTAAACAATTACCAGCAGGAAATAAGTAATCAGGGCATAAATTATTTTTCCCGTTTCGCCAAAGTTGGGCGTAGAAAAAGCCAATAAGGAAATAACACCAAAGGGTACTGAAGTCCATAAAAGCCACGGCCTGAATTTTCCCCAACGGGTATTTGTACGGTCGGCAATGGCACCCATTATTATATTAAAAAACGCACCGAAAAATCCGCCGGTAAAAATAATTATGCTTGCCGTGCCCGCCGGTATTTTATATACGTCGGTATAAAAATAGGCAAGAAAGGTCATGAGTGTTTGGAAAATAAGATTAGCGGCAAGGTCGCCAAGGCTATACCCTACTTTTTCTAATACCGATAATTTTTCCGCTGTTGATTTCATGGTTAAGTTTTATAATTTCCGGTAATCGGTTTGGTTTCAATAATATTGAAATTGCTTTTGAATGAAAAAACTACAATTAATGTTGTTGCTTTAAAGCGATCACTTTATAAAATGCATCCTTCGGTTCAAAATTCCTATCGAACAGCAATGGATAATTTGTCCGGCCGGCAATGGGCCAGTCATTCAGCCATGATTGCCCGTCGTTAACACCCCAGAAAGTTATACGGCTGATTTTATCTTTGTGCTTTAAAAACAATTTAAAGAGATCTTCGTATCCTTTTGTAAGTTTTAACTGCATAGAATCAGGCAAACCATTTGCATAAGGATTCATTTTTGCAGCGTAGGTTGCTTTCATACTTATATCGGCTGCGTCGCCGTCCCATGGGTTAGGTAATACGCCCAGGTCCAGTTCGGTAAACATCACCGTTACTCCAAGCGCGGAAAATTCAATGATGCTTTCTTCAATTTCTTTTAAAGGAATGTTATAAGCTCGCCAGTGCCCCTGGATCCCCACACCATCTATGCGCACACCAGCAGCCTGTATCTTTTTAATCAGGGTAATGGCACCGGCTCTTTTCTTTGTTTGCTCAATGTTATAATCGTTATAATAAAGTTGTGTATTGGGCGCAGCCCGTTGGGCCAGCCTGAATGCTTCTGTTACAAAATCCGGCCCCAGTTTTTCTAAGAAAATAGATTTTCGCAAGCTGCCGTCTTCATTCAAAGCTTCGTTCACCACATCCCAGGAAAAAACTTTTTCATCATATCGCCCTGCTACGGTATTGATATGACTGGTAAAAAATTGTTTTACAGAATCTGCATCTTTCATATTTCGAACAAATGCAGGCAACTGGCTATGCCATATCAGGGTGTGGCCATTTACTTTGATGTTGTATTTTTTTCCATAGGCTACTAATTTATCAGCCAGGTCAAAATTGTAGGTATCCCATTTCGGGTGAATCACTTCTGCTTTCATAATATTTTCAGGGGTAACAGCATTGAATTGCTGAGGCACAAATGCTGCAGCACCCGCATTTTTTCCTTCAATTTGTGCAACATTTAAGGCAGTACCAATCAAAAAGTCGTTTTTAAACGCGTCTTTTAACGCAGGGGAATTTGAACTGATTTTTTTTCCCTGAGCATAGCTTATATCATGTAAACTGACCGTAATAACTGTCAGCAAGAGAAGGGTATATTTTTTCATACAATTACGATTTACGCATTTAGGTAATTAGTTTACAATTTTTTCATTTCCCTTAGCAGATTAATAAACTTATTTGCTTTTTATTTCCATGGTTGTATTTTTCAAACCAGGTGATGAGGCATTAATTTTTATTGTACCCGGCTTACCCTTCAGTTTTCTTTATCTTCTGGGCATTAGCAATTAAGGGTGCACAGAGCAGGACGGACAAACACGCATTAAGGTATGAACCCCGACCATAGGCAATAAGCGAATGAATAAACATGAATCTTTTTTATAGCATTTCTTCCGTATTAAAAAAAGGAGCAGGTAGGAAGTTGTCCCTCCAGTTTTCTACTTTACTCAAAAATAAACAATAACCTGCCCGGATAAAAATTTTCGTGGAATCTATTGTTGAAACTATACTACCTGGCTATTCCACTAAATTCCTGAAAATTTTAAAACCCGCTCTGATAGCGGGTTTTAGTCAAACTTCATTGAGAATTTACGGAGCGTGCGAGTACGGGTTATCGTTCGAAAATGACAATATTTTAACCTATTATCATGTCAATAAGTTAAAACATTTTCAATAAGTCTTTTAGTGAAGGGTATTTACGTTTCGAAACAAAACCTTAATTTGGAATAAAGAATTATACCCCGGATTTCATCGATTTCCCGATTCACTTTTCCTCTGACTTTGAACTGTGACAGACACTAACGGCTGTTTGACATAGCATACCTGTTAACCAGTCCCGATTTTCAACAAAAGGGTTGGTTCTTACTCTTGCGTTGTGAATGTGACCAAACAACGCAAATAGATTTCAGGCAATATTTTAATGATTTATTTGCTGATTTTTTCAATATCTATGGCATCGCCGGTAATAGTCCCGGTAATTTCTACCTTGTCACCGATGAATTTGGCAACCTTTTTTGGATTACTGATCGCATAAACTTTATCTCCCACTACAAACACCGGCGCAGCACCACCCTTAACGCATTTTTTAGCACAGGCGGCATGTTCTGCCTGATTTTCTTTTTTACCGCAGTCAGCATCGCTGATGTAACCGGTCCAGGTGCCTTTATCAGCGGCATAAAGGACAACGGAAAAAAGCAATGTGAGCATCACTAGCAACTTTTTCATAATAATTAAGTTAATGGTTAAATAAAATATATAACAAACATTTATCGAAAGTACAAAATGTCTTTTATGTACAAAATAATTTTTAGTTAAGAGAATGTCATTGGAATCGTGTTAGCAGGGATTTTCATTAATGCAGGTTTTATTATTTTCCCGTGTTTTATTTGTTTACCCTCCATCACTATATTCAGAAACCGGCTACAGGATCGAAATCATTTGCATCATGGGCTGTCCGGATATATTGATCAGGTTAATTCACCTCGTTTTACTTTTTCAGATTTCCGCGTAAGCAAATGAATTATAATCCATGCTATCAAATAGGTAAAGCCGCAAATGGTAAATATAAGGTGATATCCGCCAGCCAGGTTTCCTGCCTCTTTATACCTGTCGAGCAGGCTTCCGATTAGTAGCGGGAATAAAATACCACCTGTAGCGCCGGCCATCCCGGCGATGCCGGTTACTGAACTCACAGCCTCTGTAGGAAACATATCGGAAGCCATGGTAAAAATATTGGTGGCCCAGGCCTGGTGGACCGCAACCGCCAAACTTATAAGCGCCACTGCTATCCATGCTTCTGTAGCAAATTGAGCAAGAATGATCGACACTTCCATCAGCGCAAATATGATCAGCACCGTTTTCCTCGCTTTTAATACGGGCCAACCCTTTCTAATTAACCATGATGACAAATATCCTCCTCCAATGCTTCCAATGGTGGTTGATGCATAAATAATCATTAACTGAAGGCTTGGTTTTTTCAGGTCAAGACTAAATGTGGAGGAGAAATAGGATGGTAACCAAAATAAAAAAAACCAATAGATTGGATCAATCAGGCCCTTGCCCGTAATAATTGCCCAGGTTTGCGGAAGCAAAAATAATTTCCGCCACTTTATTGTTTGAGTTGCCCTTGTGATATCAATGTCTGCATCCTGCCCGCTACAAATAAATGTATATTCTTCAGTCGTCAACCTCCTTTGCCTGGATGGTTTATCATAAAATCTCCACCAGAATATTAGCCAGACAAGACCTAATGCACCTGTAATCCAGAAAACCTCCTGCCAGCCATAATAATTTAATATTAATGGTACAATGAGCAAGGCGACTACCACACCTATACTTGCACCTGCATTAAATAACCCTGTAGCTAAAGCCCTTTCTTTTTTAGGGAACCATTCAGCCACGGTTTTCATGGCTGCCGGAAAGTTGCCTGCTTCTCCTAATCCCAATCCAACCCGGGCTATCCCAAACCCAAATGCACTGCGTGCTAAAGCATGAAGCATCCCCGCGACGCTCCAAACAATAATTGTAATGGTATAACCCAACCTGGTTCCGATTTTGTCTGTTAACCATCCAAAAAATAGAAGGCCGATAGCATACGCGGCAGTGAATGCCATTACAATGTGGGCAAAATCCGTCTCCGTCCACATAAATTCCTTTTCGAGTATGGGCTTTAGCAGGCCTATTATTTGCCGGTCAAGATAGTTGATAGTTGTAGCAAAAAATAACAAAGCTACAATGATCCATCGGTAATTTTTAATTTTTGATCTTAGCATTCGATGATTTTCAGCTTCAGAAATTGCAGGATTACCAATTATGAATAGCTCCATCCGGACTCTGCAAAATTGGATGAGGAAACTTTGTTTTGGCAGTTACCTCCAATATAAGATCTGCTTTCCTGCTATCAAACTTTACTCCCAATCCGGGAGCCGGATTGAGATATAATTTGCCGTTTTTAAATAGCAGGTAGTCTTCATTAAAATAAGCCGGTCTTTCCGGTTCTCCGCCCGCCAGTTCCATCATACAGCGGGAAGGTGAACCGGAACCCAATGCATGCACAAGTGCCGCCGTAGATAGGGGACCCGTAAAATGTGGGATCATCCCGATATAATGTGTTTCAGCCATGGAAATAATTTTCTTAAACTCTGATATTCCGCCGGTATTGGGTAATGTTACTCTCGTATAATCGATCAGCCTGTTTTCAATCAATTCATTGATATCCCAGCGGTCGCCAAACTGTTCCCCGACGGCGATCGGTACTTTTGTCATTTGTCGTACCGTTTTATAAACTCCGGCGTTTTCCGATCTTATAATGTCTTCTACAAAATATGGTTCCATCGCTTCAAGTGCAGTGCAGATTTTTATGCTCTCCGTCATATCAAACCGGGTGTGCAAATCAATGGCCCAGTTACCTCCTCCCCCTACAGATTCATCTATCCTTTTACAAAATCCGATTGTTTTTTTTGCATTCCCGTAAAAGTCAAAACGTTCCTGCCCATCTCCCCCGGTTGGCCCAATCCGGTAACATCTTAAACCAGCCCGGATGCAGTCTTTCGCCCTTTCTTCTTCCGTTGTTGCTTTCGATGCCCTAAAACCGGTAGCATAACATTCGATAAATTCACGGGTAGAGCCGCCTAGCAATTCATATACCGGCACGCCAAGGGCTTTTCCTTTAATATCCCATAACGCCATTTCTAAAGCCCCGAGTGCATGTAATTTCTCCCGGCCTGGCGGGTAAAACATGTCCCTGTATAGGTTTTGCCAGATATGCTCAATTCTAAATGGATCCTCACCGATCATCATTTGCGCACATTGCTCCAGCATATCTTTAGAGCCGCCCTCTCCGATCCCAACAATTCCACCATCGGTTTCAATCTCTACGATACCACGTGCCTGGTTAAACAATGGCTTATTGTATCCCGGGGCACTAAAGTACCTTATCCTGGTAATTTTCATGGAAGATGCCGCCGCAACGGCAAATGCAGCGTGGATTTTTTTCATTGGAGGACCAATCAATATTGCCGATGATCCTAATACCGACGATTTTATAAAATTCCTTCTATTCATGATAATGAAAGTTATAGTATGTTTTGCCAGGCTTTGTAAATCTACTCGTCACCTTGCTAAAGCTTTACCTGCCTGATAACCGTTCCTAACCAGGAAAATGCTTAGTTTGAAAATATATAAATATTGACTTCCCTGCGGTTATTTCAATTGATCAGACAATGGTACCAGCCTCACAGAAAGATCAGGCTGCCTCATGTTTTTATTAAAAGGAAACATGGGGCGTAAAATTCTTTTATAGGTCAGCCTTTCCAAATTCTGATCCACTCCACCAGGTGTTAGCGCCAGAATCCAGTCAGCTCTCATCGCATACAACTCCGGTTCGAGGTAACCAATTTTCACCACCACGATATCCGCTTCGCGGGGGCGAAGGCCGAGCCTGGTAAAATCAATTTCTTTATGATAGGGTTTGCGTTTCCGGGTGACGATAACCTGCACAGTTCCTACTTTAACCACCACCTCCACTTCGGCATCCTTATCTCCATATTCAATCGACTGAACCGTTCCTGAAAGATGTACAGGAGGCGCAAACCTCGAATCAACTTTAGCCCCTGCAATGCCATCTACATGATTGCCGACACCGGCGGCTACCGCCTTCTTTATTAAATCAGGACCTGGAATTGAAGCGTAGATAAGTGAAGGACCATTCTTTTTTCTGAATTCAGGACGTTTAAGTATTTCAGTCAATGTCCAGGTTACATCGCCGGCCCCTCCCGCAGTAGGGTTATCGCCGGAATCGCTTATAAAAAATGGATGTACTTTACTTACCAGCGCTTTAGCCAAGGCTTCCCCAAGTGACCCCGTAGGTGCCACAAACGCAAAATCATTTCTCAATTTCCAGAACTTATGCGCCAACTGCTCTGCAGTTTGTTTTACTTTTTCAAGATCGTCACCCGTGACCATCACAACAGCGTGGTTACGGGGTTCGTCAGCCCATGCATACCCTATCCAAATAGCGGCATCAACTATTCCCGGCTGTGCTGCAGCCGGCGCTACTGCTGCGTATAAGCTCTTTCCTGGTTCTATCCTGGTACTGGTTTTTTCACCTGGTAATAATATGGGTATGGGTATATAAGCTTTATAAGCAGGCTTTCCCTTTCCGCTTTCAAATCTTTCAAGCAGGTTTTCTACGGCCCGTTTTTTGGTTTGCATGGCATCTTCATGTGGCGCCATCCGGTAACAGGTAATCAGGTCGGTTTTTTCCGCCAACCGCCAGGACACATTGCCGTGCAGATCCATAGATGTGGAAATGATCGTCTTCGTCCCGGTTACTTCACGAATCCTTTTAATAAAATCTCCTTCCGGATCATCCAGTCCTCTAACACTCATGGCTCCATGAATGTCAAAAAAAAGGCCATCATAAGGCGCATGTTTTTTAAGTGAATCCAGGGTCTTGTTTACCAGTGATTCGTATGCTTCACGGGTTACTGCTCCTCCCGGCAGTGCGTGGCCCTGCAGGGTTGGTATCCATATTGCCCGTTTCAGTAGTGGCGAATCTTCAGCAAAAAAAGGGTACCTGGAAAGAACCTCCTTCCCATACTGGGCGTGAAAAGCAGCTTCATCCGTGTGCGCAGGCGAGAAAGTGCTGGATTCTATCGCTATGCCCGCAATTGCAATCCGGGGCAAAGATTGTTTTGCAGGTTGCTGCTTCCTATGTTCATTGGAAGATGGCTTTTTTACGATACTCCAAAATGTTACGAAAGGCAATAAAATAGTAAGGAAAAATGCATACTTCATAAATCGGATATTTTTGGTATTAATAAAAGGATATCAATAACGGGAATAGGTTTTTCCCTGGGATGATAATTGGAATGAGCAAGTTTAGATTTTCAGTTTAAAATGTATTCATTTACAGAAATTTACCAAATTAATTTAATGTCCATCGAAAATTATTATGGGTTAACAGGTAAAAGCCAGTCTCTGCCCGGATAAAATTAATGATTTACAATATTCCAAAACAGTGTACATAATTGTTTCTGCCGATACATACGATACATAGCTGGTTTGCCTTTTAATGGCAACCTCATCTTTTTGAGGTGATAATCCCAAAACGGAAATACTCCCGCTTTGCATTTTACTAAAATTAAGCACCAGACATATGGCAGTGGATTTACCTGCACCATTTGGCCCGATGAAACCATTTATCGGTATTAAAAAATTGTTGCACCAGTTCAACCGGGCATTGCTTCCTTTTCAATTTCCTTCAGGCAGCTAAAAACAATCTTATAAAACTCGGGATGAGATTGCCAGGTTTTTCCCGTAACAATTCTGCCATCCTTTATCGCTTCATCAGGTGTAACATAAATGCCGCCACAGGATTCCACCTCAAACTTCACATGTTCATAGCAGGCAATCTTCCTATTCACTACCAAACCGGCGGTTAACAATATCTGCACACCATGGCAAATAGCAAAAACATATTTGCCATTGTCATAAAATTCTTTTGCAATGCTAATCACTCTCGGATCGTTGCGTAAATATTCAGGTGCACGACCTCCGGGAAAAAGGACCGCCCGATAATCTTCAGTATCCACCTCATCAAAAGAAATTTGAGATTCAACTATATAACCTTTGCGTTCTACATAGGTATCCCATCCTGGTTCAAAATCATGGATCACCAGGTTCATGAGTTTAACAGAAGGCGCTGCAATAACTACTTCATACCCCGCTTCCCGCAACCGATGTACGGCATAAAGAATTTCAAAACTTTCACCGGCATCGCCGGTAATGATGAGTATTTTTATAACTGGGTTCATAAGATCAAAGTTAATAGAAATCTGGATTGCTAAAGCTGATTGTTAGGAGCCTCTTTTTCAAACAAGGTTTTACAGAGATGACCCCGGGAATAGTCCAACAACGAAGGTTTATCAGCGTGTATCCGATGGAGAAGTAGAAGCACATTTAGTAGCACTAAGTTGCAGTACGGCTCCTGAAGGTTTTTCAAAATGATCTTTACGATTATTGGCCGACAAAATGCAGATGACAGGTATAAAGATGTTCCCAAAATAATGTTGGTAGTGGGTCAATGTTTAAATCGCAGGACTGACAACATGATAACAATGAAAAAAGAAGTACACGCCTGGCAAACACATCGGAATAATAAGGAAGCTAAAATAAAATGGCAATTTACATGTGAAAATGCCAGGATAAAATTACTAAAACTTTACCCGTTAATCAGGTGTGACATGACACCAGGTATATACTGCGCTATACCTGGTTATTATCTGGGATAGTTCACAACTCAAAGCCGGGTAAGGCCTCTACCAA
>JBDTWP010000291.1:0-9273 GCA_040006615.1 Ferruginibacter sp. | reverse complement strand
TTTTATTCGAGGCCGCTTTCATATACTAATTGCGAACGTTTCACCTAATTCTATCAACTTATTACCTATATGGATTTTTTAGACCAGGTTTATTTCAACAATACAGTCAGGAGTTATTTTGTAGTTGGAGGAACCATATTGATCGTATTGCTGCTGAAGCGATATTTATCCCGATACCTGGTTGCTCTATTTTTCCGGCTTGTAAAAAGAATATGGAAAACAGTAAGAAAGGAAAGTTTTGTAAACCTGGTAGCAGACCCATTGAAATGGTTCCTGTTATTCTTCATTGCTGTACTGGCTATTGATAAACTTAACTTCCCGGATATATTATTATACACATTGTATGGCCACACAACCGCCGATATTATTGAAAGAACGGGAACAGCCATTATCATCGTTTCATTTATCTGGCTCGTGTTAAGACTAACGGATTTTATTGCCTATGTACTGGAAGAAAAAGCCAATCTTACCGCTGATTCAAGGGATAATCAACTCGTCGTTTTTTTAAGGGATTTTTTAAAAGTGATCATCGGTATAATCGGTATTTTACTTATTATAAAAGCCTGCTTTAATCAGCCATTGGGTAATTTACTTACCGGTTTGAGCATTGTTGGTGCCGCACTGGCACTGGGCGCGAAAGAAAGCCTTGAAAATTTAATCGCTTCCTTTATTATATTTTTCGATAAACCATTTTTTGCGGGGGATACCGTTAAAGTAAATGATATAACAGGCAGAGTAGAAAAAATTGGTTTACGCAGTACAAGAATACTAACCGGGGATAAAACCCTGGTAACGATGCCCAACAAACAAATGGTAGATTCAATTGTTGACAACTGGAGCATGAGAACTCAGAGAAGGGCGGAGATCAAATTAGAATTATCAGTAAAAACACCCGCAGCCAAACTGGAAAACATTATTTCCGGCTTAAAAGCAATCCTGACCACAAATGCAGAACAACCGGACCCTTACTCCGTTTACCTAAAAGATATCAGCAAAAGTGGTATAATTATTATTGTTGAATATTTTACCGGACCAATTCCTTTGAACGAATTTGATATACTAAAGCAAACTATTAACCTGCAGATAAAGAATTTGTTGGAAGAACAGGATGTGGAATTTGCCGGTGAAACAAATGCTTTTGTTATTAATTCAGATGATAAAGCATAGGATAAGGTATTCTGGCAGGAAATTAATAACTACTGTAATGTTAAGTGTAAAAGACCTAAATTAATGACACGAATTTTATGCACGAATTACACGAATTAGTGTAATAAAAAAATGATACGCCATATTATTGTTAACACAGCAATACTTTGTTTCCGCAAATTAAAAAACCTCCTTCTGTTTCCACATACGGTGGCTTTCACAAATTGCCGGGTACCTGCAGGGGTTAGTATTAAGACGGTTGTTTTTAAACTATAATTTTCCTTTCCTTACCATATAAAGGTACCGACTGCACCGGCAGGCAAAGAAGCAGTAACCCATTTATTATTAAATCTAATGTTGAACGCAGCTCCCGAGTTTCCGTCATTCTCCACAATTAATATTTTCTTCCCGGCTGGTGTTTTAAACGCCGCAGTCTGCAAATTGCCCGAGATATTGCTACCAATACGGACTGAACCGGCAGGAACAAATTTGGAGGCGTGCGCAACAATGTAATAAGCAACATTTCTGCTTAAAACAGCGCCAATGGTAAGCGCACCTTTACAGGTAGTACAGCCACCATCTGTATGAGGATTAAAAGATGCATCGTTTGCCAGGTTCCATTCCAGTGCATTGCGGCTCCAGTTTCGCATAGATCCAATAATGACATTTTTCAGATGCCACTTTAAATCGCCGCCAAAATCGCCTGTTGATGCCGTATATTGTTCTGTAAAATAAACATGTTTACCAGGAAACGCATTATGCACGGCAGATAGTGCGCTGATATCTCCACCATATAAATGAAATGCGGAACCATCTACAAAAGGATTTGCGGCAGCATCATTTAAAATAGCAAGCGGGTAATCAGCCCGATCGCAATTATGATCGTACACAATTATTTTGGTATGAATACCTGCTGATTGAAAAGCAGGCCCAAGGTTAGTTTTAATAAATTCCGCCTGCTGAATCGCAGTCATCAGCATGCTGGGATTATTACCGCCGTACAGTGGCTCATTTTGTGGCGTAATGGCATCAATGGCAATACCTACAGCACTCATTTGCTGAATGTACTTTACAAAATACCGGGCATACACTTCATAGTACTGAGGTTGTAAACTGCCGCCTATAAAACTATTATTATCTTTCATCCAAACCGGAGGAGACCATGGTGACCCTAAAATTTTAATAGCCGGATTAATAGCGAGTATCTCTTTCAATAAAGGTATAAGATCAGTTTTTTCTGCTGATAAACTAAAATTATTCAACGGCAGATCTGTTTGGCCAGCCGGCAAATCATTGTAGGTAAATGGGGTAGCGCTTAGATCCGAAGCCCCGATACTAATACGCAAATAACTGATACCAATTGAATTAGTGCCTGAACCAAACAATTCTAATAACAATTCTGACTTAACGGTACTATTTAAATCATTAATAAGAGCGGCACTTCCACCTGTTAGAGTAAAGCCAAAGCCATCAATGGTTTGCATCATCTGGGTCGTATCCACATCTATCATTGACCAGGTAGTTGCCTGGGTACCAAAAGAAAGAATATCTGATTGCTTTTGCAACAATACAGACTGATCACCTTTTGTTAACCAATAATCGACATCATTCGTTCCTGTTACAACCGGAGGTATTATTATGGGTGGTACCGTGCCGGTACCCGGATTCGTTTTGGAACAACTGACAAAAAATAAAACAGGTCCAATCAATAGTTTTAATAAAATATTTTTGATTTTCATAGATTCATTTTAAAATTGGATCCCGGAAAATAAATATGTGATCTAAAAATTGATTTTTCCGTCACAGCTTCCAATTTAACTCTATAATTTTTGTTTAAGGTTTATTGAAAAACTCTTACATAATCCACTATCATTCTTTGGGGCAAAGTAGTAGTGGCATCAGGATTCCCGGGCCAGTCGCCCCCAACGGCTATATTAAAAATCAAAAAGAATGATTTATCAAAAGGATAATTACCAGTTACGTCTGATTTGTTGCCAGTGAAATATTTTTGATCGTCCACATACCATTCAATTTTATCCGCTGTCCAGATAATAGAAAATACATGAAATTTTTGTGAAAAATCTTCTACAGGTAAAGTATAATTTCCTCCTGTATGTGTGCTTCCGCCTCCTGCAATTCCCCAATGCATGGTACCATAGGTCTTATTGGGTTCATGGCCGAGTGATTCCATCATATCTATTTCGCCACATGCCGGCCAGGCCGTAGTGGAAATATTAGTTCCTAACAACCACAAAGCAGGCCAGACACCTTTTCCTTTTGGGAGTATTGCCCTTATATCGATCCTGCCAAATTGAAATTCTCTTTTACCCAAAGTTTGCATTCTTGCAGAAGAGTAATTGCTGGTACCAATTGTTTCTTTCCTGGCTTCCATAACCAGGTAACCACCGTTGGTGATAAAAGCATTTTTGGAACTGTTGGTATAGTATTCCAATTCATGGTTTCCCCATCCATTTCCACCTGTCTCAAAATTCCAGTTATTCAGGTTGATCGGTGCACCTGTAAATTCATCGCTCCAGGTAAGGTTGTAACCAGTATAGGATTTTGGCGTAGAATAACCTGCATCAACAACAGGAAAGTACGTGCCATCCATTGTAACAATGGTTCCCTTCGATGAAGATGTTCCGAGCGTGCAATTTTTTGGGTTGCTAAATTGTATTGTTAACTCCAGGTCGGGCTGCCGCAAACTATCTCCTGTAATTGGAACATCAATGAATCCAAATGATTGACCGGACGATATGGTGACCGTACCGGTTGCAGTTGTAAAATCCCGCGGAGAGAGGGCAGTACCAGCCATCAGCGAATATTTTGCCGAAGCTTCACTGGTACCGGCTTTACTCAGGTTTACATAAAAGCGCATAACAGCATTTGAAATGGTTCTGTTGATGGTAATATCCGGACAGGTTAAAACAGGCAATTCGGTCGCAGGTGCTGGATCAGGGCCGCTTTTTTTACAAGAAGCTGACAAGTACAATATCGCCAGTAAAATCACCGGGATACTTAGATTGAATGCCTTTTTCATAACTGTATAAATTGCTTATTAAAAGGAACGTAATGTAAAGTTCCACCAGCCTGCTCCACCAATATTAAGACCAACCGTCATCAGGTCGTATCCTTCGGTAGTATGTGTTACTGAAATAATATCATAAGTAATAGATGATGCAGGCCCGGCAGTAACTTCTCCGCCATTTCTTGCTTTTTGAATCCCTATATGGGCTCCCAATCCAATTAACGTTAACTGACCTAGATTATTTACACCGGCATCGGGTGTAAACGTATATGTAAACGTACCGGAACCCCATCCGGCCTGTGCAGGCGTATAGTTGGAAGCGGGTTGGCATGTACCGGTATTATTCCCTAAATAACCGTCGCCATAAAAATCTCCTTTGTTATCGTAAACAAATGTACCATGGGCATCAAATGAAAAGGTATATTCATCATTGAATTCGCAACTCCTGGCGGCAGCTTCCGTTGCCGGACTAGTCCACCAGTTTCCTGCTCCCGGTCCAGCGTCACCGACTTTATAGGCTCCGGCATCCGGATTTAGCTTCCATGTTTTTGAAGTACAGCCGGCTAAAAAACCTAATTGCGTACCTACGCAGGCGTTAAGATCGCTTTGTGCGATCACGATACTTTTTGTAATAGAATCGATACCTCCATGTCCTGCTCCATACATGGTAACCATGTAAGTACCCGCAAACACAAAGCTATATTTCGCTGAATCCCCGGTTATAAGTGTACCGGAATTTCCAATACGCCAATAAGGGATGGTAGCTGTAGCAGATTTATTTACCAAGGTTATATTATTAGGATTTGTACCGGGAACGGCTACAAAATCTACCACAGGAAGTGCTCCCAGTTCCCCGTTGTTTACTTTCTTGCACGAAGAAAGGGAAAAAGCAAAAAATGCTGCAACTATTGGGAAACCTATAAGTTTAAAATTATTTGTCATGATGATTATTTTAAGAAATAAAATTTTAATATCCTGTATTTTGAACGAGTTTGGTATTGGTTAATTCGCCCAATGGTATTGGAAGCACTTCATTTTTGGCGGTAAAGCCAGTTAATGTTGTTGCAGCCATCCTTGTACGTACCAGGTCAAAGAACCTGTGCCCTTCTGTTGCCAGTTCCAAACGACGTTCATTATAAATATTTGGTAATGTTGCCGGTGTAGTTGGTAAACCCACCCGTGCCCTTACTGCATCCAATAATTGTTGCGCCCTTGTTGCATTAGCACCACTTTGAAGCAGCGCTTCCGCTTCCATTAAATAGGTGTCGGCCAGACGGATTTCAATATAATCGTAGGGATAATTCAAATCTGCAACACCGCCCAAAGAGGATCGATATTGTGTTTTTGGAGCAAATTTTTCAATAAAATATCCTGTGTTTTGATACCCTTTTTCATAAGACCTGCCGGGCACAGAACTAACTATACTATCAATATTGGATACAGTATATATATAGCGAGGGTCATTTTTAATTGCATTTACAAGATCTGTTGTGAGCGGGCAAAATCCCCAGCCTGAAACATAGGTAGGCCCACTATAACTTCTTGCCCCTATCATTTGCACCAATACATTCCCTTCAAAAGCTCCCCATGCACCCCAATCCTGGCGAGCCTGGGACGTATGAACAATTTCAAAAACAGATTCCCTGTTAAATTTGTTATCTGGTCTGAAAATATCACCAAAGTTTGGAAGTAGACTATACCCAAATGTACTTACACCTCCAGGTGTTCCATTAACTTCAGCAAGTTCTTTAGCAGCTTCAGTCCATTTCTCTTCATATAAATAAACTTTGCCAAGTAAAGCTTTTGCAGCACCAAGGGTAATACGTCCACCTTCTGAACCAGCAGGAACCGTGGCAGGCAAACCAGCTTCCCCAATTGCCTCTTTCAGATCTTTTTCTATCTGCGCGTATACATCTGCCGGGCTGGCTTGTGTAATATTGAACAAATCAGCAGCAGGAACAGGGGCGGTGATTAATGGTACATTTTTAAATAAACGTACCAGGTCAAAATAGTAATATGCACGTAAAAATTTCGATTCAGCAGTGAATCTTCCTTTCATTGCGTCCGTAAGGCCTGGTACACCATCCATCTTTGTCAAAAGCAAATTGGCTCTATAGATGCCGGTGTAATTTCTACCCCACATGTCTCCCTGTGGGCCCTGGCCTGTATTAACAGTAAAATTATCCCAGGCAGTCCAGCTTGGCTGGTCACTTGCACTTCCACCTCCTACTCCACAATCGTCTGAAGCTGTATTGAGTAATCCTAATTTACTGGAATAGGTGCCTCCGGTTTCTGACCCTAATGGATCATACACTGCGATCAGTCCGTTAAATACTTCCGCAGCATTTTGATAATAATTGGATTCTAATTTGGTAGAACCAGTTGGCTGTACATCGAGGAAATCCTTTTTACAGGAATACAATAAAGGAAGTCCCGCAATCAAAAATGTGATGTATATTAAAGTTGATTTTTTCATGAAAAACATTTTTAAAGTTTAAAAAGTAAGATTTACACCTGCTGTAAAGGAACGGGCCTGGGGATAAAAACCCCGGTCGATACCATAACTTCCACCGCCAATTTCGGGGTCAAAGCCAGAATAGTTGGTTAGTGTTATTAGGTTGTTCCCACTCACATACAAGCGAACTTTTTGCAAATGTGCCTTTGCCATCATCGAATTAGGCAAAGTATATCCTAACTGAAGCACTTTGATCCTGAAATAGTCACCCTTTTCCAAATAGAAGGAAGATGGTGTACTAAAATTTTGATTAGGATCGGTTATTGTCAAACGGGGAAAATCAGTAGAAGAACCTTCTCCTGTCCAACGGTTCAATGCCTTTGTTGTCCAGTTAGCATTTGGTATATCCAGCCTCCGCAAGCCATTAAATACCTGGTTGCCTGCAACTCCCTGGCCGAATAACACCAGGTCCAAACCTTTGTAAGCAAGGCTTGAAGTAAAACCATAAGACCAGTCAGGTGTGGGATCGCCAATAAATGTACGGTCATCCGCATTAATCATTCCATCAGCATTTAAGTCTGCCCATTTAAAATCGCCCGGCCTGGCATTAGGCTGTATTAGACCCCCGGTTTTATTTACATAATTGTTCACTTCAGTTTGTGTCTGAAAAATACCCAATCGGTCAAGCCCGTAAAAAGTACCAATCGCATGACCAATTGCTGTACGGCTTAAAGGGTATTGGGTAGATTGCAAGGATGCGCCGCCTTCTAAAAATTCTATGCCATTACCAAGATAGGTGACCCTGTTTTGAAGATGGGATATATTTCCTTTAAACTCAATTTTCACCTCACGGATTGTTTTATGGTAACCCAGTTCTATTTCAAATCCTTTGTTGACCATATCAGCAATATTGCCTATGGGACCTCCAACGCCTACATATAGAGGCACTTTAATCTCGCGCAACATACCTGTTGTCTTTTTATTGTACCAGTCAAATACCAGTGTGAAGTTTTTAAACAGCGTGGCTTCGAAGCCGATATCAGCCTGGCTGGTTTGTTCCCATTTAAGATCAGGATTAGCCAAACCGGCAGGACTGTTACCCAAAGAATAAAGGTCATTAGTTCCATAGGTGTAATTTCTGCCGCCGGCGATCGTTGATACATACCTGAAGTCTCCGATATTATCATTACCAGTAACACCATAAGAGCCCCTTAATTTGAAAAAATTAACCACATTATTCTGGGGCCAGAAATTTTCCCGGGACGCTACCCAGCCTACAGATCCGGAAGGAAAGTAACCGTACTTATTATTGTTACCAAACCTGGAGGATCCATCTCTGCGGACAATACCAGTAAATAAATACTTTTCATTGTAATTATATATCAACCTTCCGTATAATGATGAAACCTTATGTGCCGTATATTCTCCTCCCCATCCAACCTGGTTCTCCGGAATCATAGCAAAATTCATAGAAGACGCATCCGCAAAAGTATTTACGGAGAGATTTCTATAGGTAACTCCACTATTCCGGGAAAGATAATTATCATAATAAACTCCCGTTCCAGCTAACGCAGTAAAATTGTGCAATCCGATACTGCGGGTATAAGAAGCTGTATTTTCCCATGTATAGCTGAGCCCGCGGTCATTTTCACTATAATATGAATTTAATAAGGAAAAAGAGGAAGGATGAAAGTAATAAATAGGAGCAAAACTTTCATTCCCCCAGAAAGATAATTTCGCGCCAATATTGGATCTTATTTTTAATCCCCTTACTGGCTCCACTTCTGCAAATGCGTTACCAACCATATTATCAGACCAGCCATTGTTGCCCTTATGAGTTTTTATATAAGCAAGCGGGTTGGCCATTTCCTGTCTTACATAGGTTGATATACCATAGGGATTGCCGTTAGCATCCATCACGGTACCAATCCCATTGCTGTTATCGGCAGAGGGACCGTAGAATGAGGCTATTTCAGCAGGGTCGGTTATAACCGCCTTTGTAAGGGGATCAAGATTAATAGCGGAGCTCAATATCCCTCCGTACTCACTGTTGGTATTGCCAATCCCCAGGCTTTTTATATGAGAATAACCAATATTGGTTCCCATATTAAACCAGTCATTTATTTTATGAGTAGCGTTCAGCCTGAAATTGAATCTTTTGTAATTTGAAATTTCCGAAGCCACAATTCCTTCCTGATTAAAAAGCCCAAACGAAGTGTAAAATGTGGATCTATCGTTACCACCGCTGATACTTATTTCGTGATCCTGAATTTTAGCGTTGTTATTAAAAATAAGGTTCTGCCAGTCGGTACCTGCACCCAATGATTTAGGGTTGGCAAATAAAATACCACCGCCACTATTTAGGGAAGCTTCATTTTGCAATGTTGCATATTCGGTTGCATTTAAAAGGTCCAGTTTTTTTGCAGGTGCCGCTATGCCATAATAACCATTGTAACTAATTACAGATTTACCAGACTTGCCTTTTTTTGTGGTAACAAGTATCACACCGCTGGCAGCACGCGCTCCGTATATGGCTGCAGATGCCGCATCTTTTAATACTTCTATTGACTCAATATCATTTGGATTGAGATAGTCAATCCCATTGATATCTACAGGCATGCCATCCACAACATAAAGCGGGTCG
>JBDTWP010000290.1:0-9277 GCA_040006615.1 Ferruginibacter sp. | reverse complement strand
ATTGCCGACCCCGTACAGAAGGCTGAATGGCAAAAAAGGCTGAAAAGAAGAAACGGCGTTTACAATGAAGCCGTTAAAGCATATCTGCTGAAAGACAAGCTGGCGAAGGAAAGAGAGGATCTGCTGACAAGGCGGCTGATCTGGAACGCATTCAAAGATCTCCCTCCAATGGCGGCACTTTTAGGAATAGCCAAAGCAGAAAGACTGCTTGAAAAGACTAATAACTTTAAAGAATATTTTATGGCGCCAGGTTAATCGCTTACTACTACCGGGAACTCCCTGTAACCGCCTCCGATGGTCCAGCGAATCCTGTATTCTCCTTTATAGATAACCTTATTTTCAGGGTCCTTCCCGTCCCAACGGGTAATGAATACCCCTTCCCCGATCTTGCCGGAGTATAGGTTCTTAACTTTTTTACCATTCGTCGAATACAGATCAATCTGCAGGTCACCGCCTTTCCATGATTTGCATAAGATAATGGATTGCCCATCCCTGGCCACCACGTGGGGTAGCACAACGGCACAATACAGGTCACTGCTTTCCGTAAAATTAATCACCGGCACCGTAATCTTACCTTTGGCATATTTCCTTTTGAAACCCGGTGGATTTGCAAGTACGGTGTTTTTATAATGGAGCCACCCTGGGGATGTTTTATCTCCCTTAAACCTTAATTCATAAAGTTCCCGGATCGTCTGGTCAAAATCGAGCAAAGCTGTCCAGAGCTCACCCCCGTTTTTAACAACGTTGGAGTGCCCGTATGCCCGCTGGAAACCTGCAATTCCCGTTGTATCACCATCCGCTCCCAACCCGTTGGAATTAATAAATTTGGGATTGACTTTGTCCTTGTTCCACATCACCTGCAGGTTGGTATTAATTATTCTACGCATATCCTGTTCATCAAAAACTATCCCGTAATGGTATGCTTCCACGATCTTATCAACCTCACTGGCCTGGTAACCTGAACGCCAGGGATGTACCCAAATGCCATGGCGGGTGTCTTTCCTTTCCAGATCAACGTCGCCGGGATAAAGTGGCTCGTAGTAATTCCAGCAATAATGGTTATCAAAGTATTGAAAATGACTTTTGACCGTGAAGAAGATCTTTTCCGCCCTGTCACGGTACAATTTTTCACCGGTAACCCTGTGAAGTTTAATACAAACCAGTCCGGCATCCATTTGTTTATTAAAGGGGTGACTGACACCTGCCTCGGCAGTCTTATATGCATGAATCCATTCTTTCAGCCTGCCTTCTTTTAAAAAGTCACCGGAATTAATATAACCCCCATACGGCCCATCTTCCATCCATGTGCCCCTTTTATCATATTTTTCAACAAAATCCCTTTTGACTGATGCTATATAAGCCTTTGTCCGTACCCCGTAGATTTTCTTTAAATTATTGTCTTCATTTACAAGGATGCAATAATCAAGTATCCCATCGAAAAGAAGCGCATCACCAACCAGCACATCCTGCCAATACCTGTTGTCTGAAAGAAAAGGTCCAACCCAACCTTTGTACCCGTCGGGTGAAACCTCCATTCTGCTGATAAGGAAGTCGCAATACCTGAAACCCGCATCCAGCCATTTTGTATTTTTCGTTTCCTCATAGCGGGTTATAAACTGGTTAGTTGCACCCCTGGCATGCCAGCAAAAACCCTCGCCTTTGGCATTTTCTACAAAGCCGGGATTATTGATGGCGCTCTTGTAAGATTCCTCAGGTGTTGTTTCAGGCTCCTTTCCCACCTGTGCATTTGAAATCACTGGACCACAAAGAATTACGGCAATTAAATACGGGTAAATTGTTAATCTGAATTTTTTCATTGGTATTTCATTTCTTTTGTACAACATCCTTACCAGCCATATTAAGCCATTTGAAGGTCGTTTATTTTTTGAATGAGGGCAGGTTCATGTTTTTTACAAAGGTTGATTAACACATCCTTTCATTTTAAAATTTTCAAATTTTCACATTAGCCCATTACCGCCCTTCAAACAAATTCCGCCCTAATGTAAGTGAGCGGATCTTGGCATTTGCAATGGAACGTTTCAGCATCCAAAAACCACAGTCGGGATGGATATACCGGATACGATCTTCTCCTAAAACATTAACAGCGTGTTCCAACCTTTTTGCAATCAGTTCTGGTGTTTCTATCACAGTGGATTTAACATCCACTACCCCCAATCCAATACCAACTTCAGGACGCAGGTCTTTAAAATATTCAAGTTCATTATACCCGCGATGCGCAAATTCAAGCACCACATGATCGGCATGCAACGCATTGATATATGAGATAAGTTTGTCCCAGCCGCCTTTTTGTACGGTTTGGCCACCATAGTTGCCAAAGCAAAGATGCACGGCGGGAGTATTGGGCACCGCATCCAGCATCAGGTTGATGGCACTAGCCGCCCATTCCCACTCCTCTGGTGAACCTGGCAGATTGGCTTCATCTAACTGCACTACGGATGCATCAATTTCTTTAATTTGTTTTGCCAGCACTTCTGCTATGGCATGCGCTAATGATGGAAGGTCTTTGTAATGATAGTCCAGCAGGGTCTTGCTAAGCATATGCGGCCCTGTGATTGTAAACTTCATTGGCGAATTTGTAAGCGGACGAATGCCCTGATATGCATGCACCAGGTCGAGCATGCCTTCATGAATTTCACCTTCCACCACTGCCGCGGGCCTCACCCGGAAACCCATTCCCTTTTGCCTGCCAAAAGCTTCAACATCAGACCGGGTGACTTCGCCGCGTACATTCCCCAAAGGACGCACAAAGTATTCGATCATGCCATTCGTTTCCGGATGATTCACGTCAAAGCGATACAACTCGCCATCGGCAATAAGATCGATCCCTGCCAATTCCTGTGTTTTCAACACCACCATGGTTGCATCTTCTACGCCTTGCAGACTTGGATTGGCAGCCAGCCAATCGAACATCGGGTATGACCCCACAACGGTGGTTTTAATCATAATTTATTTGAATTTAATTGAGATCAGTTTCATATTGTTCATTGTATACCAGTAGTTTACCGGATTATTATCCAGGTGGCAGGATCGTATTATAATTTGTTTTTACGGGCGGCAAATTCATTTGTTAATAATTAATGAGCTGTTTGCCTCCCATCAGAGATAACTCAATATCCTTAAACCTGAACTTCCCTTTTAAATTTCCAGGCAGTTCAATATACCCGCTTATTTTATCTTTAAGATCCTTCACCAAATGAAGAACAATGTCTCCTTTAGGATGAGGGAACTTTGCATCAATTAAATGTAGCTTACCAAAATTTGGGGCAATTAAAACCGTTTTAAACCCGGGTGATGCAGGTTGAATACCAGCAACGAGGTTTAAAAAGTCGAAAAGAGGGCTGGCACTCCATGCATGGCAGTCCGACCGTGGATTGTCTTCTATTTCGGCAAAAGTCGTTAGCCCCTGGCCAAGCATATTATACCAGGTATCTATATTATCAAGGTACAGATCGCCCAACCCTGTTTTCTGTAAACACCTGAATAAATAAAATTTAAAATAAATGGCAGGTTTAATGATGCCCCCATCTGCAATTGCTTTTTTCAGCAGACCCGCTTGCTTTTTTTCTTCAATGGTATTGGTGAGAATGGCAAACAAAGTAGTGTGGAGAGAGAAGCGTTTTTTTTCTGGAGTTTCTGCTATCAATCCTCTGCCGCTATCAAAGCAGCTTTTCATTACGGCTTTTTTAATTTTGCCAGCTAAATTGGCGTACTTATCAGCCTGGTAGGTCTGCCCGAAATATTTAAACAATTCGGAAGCATTTTGCAGGGCATAAACAAACTGAAGAGTAGTGAGGGCGGAATGTCCGTCATCTACCCCGTCAGGTATCCCCAATTGAAATGCAGGAGTATAGTCTGAAAATTGCCACCATTCCAGGTTGGCCAGCATACCGGTATGGTCTATTTTCTTTTCAAACCAGCTCAAAACATCCGCTATTCCGGAAGTAAACTGGCTGATAAAAAGAGAATCTCCCCTGTATAAGTAATAGTCGTGGAGCATATTGATCCACATCAATGAGTAGGTTGGAATGATCTGTGAAATAGTTGAAGGATACCTGCTAAGCGTAAGCCCATCCGGGATACGTGACTGGCCGAATAAAAGCAATGCATTTTTCATAAGCCTGTCGTCACCGGTAACATACAATGATATTAATGCCTGGATCCTTGTATCCCCGACATACTGCAATTGCTCATAATACGGGCAGTCAAAATATGTTTCGCTGGCGCAAAGCCTTGCGGTTCGCCATGCAACATCCCAGACCTCCCTGAGCCTTGGGTCGTCAGTCTTAAATGATGCTTTTTGTATAAAAGGATATGCAGTAAAATAATTGTGAAAATCGTTGATAGTTAAATCCTCATCCCCGGTCTCAATATCCAGTTGTACATACCTGAACGTACGCAGCCAGAGCGTTTCAAATAAACGATCATCACCCCCGTCAGGATAATACATATCGTAATATCCCATTATTTCTTTTCCATCGGTATCGTTTCTGTTGCCTTTTTTCCCCTCCTTATCACGAAGTGCTTCTGCATAAGTAATTTTTATTTTACTGCCCGCTCCCTTGCTGATAGTAAACTGTGGGTACCCGATAGTTAAATAATCCTGGTCCAGCAAAAAGCTGACTTTTGAATGGCTCTTAATAATTGTAGGGTTTCCCGTTATAAATCCGGCCTTTGGTCCTGCAGGGTAATTGGTTCTTGCTACTTTATTAAATCTCTCTTCCTTTCTTTCAAGAACCGGTATTGCCCGGGGAACAAGCAATGCACCGTTGCCATAAATAAATCCCCTCCCAACCCCCGCGTTCGAAATTTCTGGTGCCGGCCATAAACCGTCATCAAAATTAAGCTCATTCCATTTCCATGGATACAGTTTAGCGTCTACGCTGTCACAGGGTCCGGCTGCATAGAACCCGTTAACCGTTCCAAATGTGACAGTGATAGGATGATAAGCCATATTTTGTGTTACACTCCAGCCATCTTTTCCGGTATTCAGTTCATCGTAAGCACTGTCCTTTACCTGTAAAATTAGCCCGGTTTTAAAGGTATGTTGTGCAAGCGCCCTGCCAGTGCCATAGTTAATTACTTCCGCCGCTATGAGGTTCTCACCAGGCTTTAGTAGTGCTGCAATATCAATTGTTTCATAATTCCAATTGAACTGGTCTCCTCTTGCAGGACCATTGGAAATGTATTTACCGTTTATATATAATTTGTAACGGTTATCTGCGGATACGTAAATAATAAAATGCGGCGGAACAGTGGAAAGCTGAATTTTTTTCCGAAACAAAAAAACTCCATAATCAACCTGGGATGCAGTTGGGTGTGCTACCCAGGAAGCTTTCCAGACATGCTTCGTCACCTCAACTCCATCGGCTCTAAGCCTATTTAGCGGCTCCGGTATTTCCTGGGCAGTGGCGCAGTAAGAAAACAGAAGGAAAAAAATAGAAGTATTCTTCATTGTTAGATTATTGTGTATTGTTTATTGACGATTGACGATTGATCTTTGATCTTTGATCAATCACCATTCTTAAGGGTTACCAACCTTTCAAAGGTTGGCAACCCTGGGCACTAACCCTGGGCACAATTGCCTATTGCCTATTGATTATCGCTCATTGCTCATCACTTCACCATTACTTCCCCCAATTTATACCACCCCGGTTCAGTTTCCCTTTCTTTTTTAATTGCTAACTGGATACTCCTGTTATGAAATCCACACTCGTCACGCATATTGATCAGCAAGTCGTATTTACCTTCATCAAGGGTTTTATCAATTTTAATAACATACTGTTCGGCTACAATTTCATTGGGTAGCCATGCCCGGTTGTCGGACCCGCTAAGGTCATGGACAAATGATTTACCGTTATTTTTGTTAACAAGCTTCACAAAAAGTTTATACTGATGGTAAGCCGGAGCCACTCCATGATTTTCCCAGGTCAGGCGGATATAATTCCGGTTGGAACGGGTGCGGAATGTATCAGGCATCATTGCAAATTTCGGGAAATACCAGTATCCGCTAAGGTTTGCAAGCCGGCTGGCAAATGTGTAATTATCCCTAAGCCATTCGCGCGGATAATAGTGAAAACCTATCATAGAGGCATGTGTTTCATGCAAAGCCTTTTCAAAGCCTGATCCGTCTCCCCACATGCCGTATCGCAAAGCATCCCCGTAATGATCGGATTCTAAGATCACCGGCAACTTCTTGTAAATTTTACTGTACAATTCCGGCGTCCGTATGCAGGATGGGCCAAATCCTAAATTCTTATACCAAAGTACATTACCGCTGTCGTCCCGGAAACCAAGGCCTTTTGAAAGAGCGTAACGGTATATCTCATAATCCGCACCATCGTCAGTATCGCGTTGCCCGATATAATCATCACTAAGGATCAGGACCGATTTCTTATAGCAACGCTTATACAGGTCAATGTGTTTCTTAACAACTGATGCCTGTACATCATTCCATCCTGAATAAGCGGTATGCCCTTCACCCCATTCGCCGATGCTGCCAATATCAATATACTCTACCCAGGGTTTACCGTCGTAACGGACAGCAAAGGCTTTATGGAAATTTTCAAGCTTCTTAAGAAAAATGGGATCCCCATAATCCGGCGCCCATGCCTTAATGGTAAGATCCGGATGGTCAATAAATTTTCCTTTCGCACCAGCTTTTCTCACCCATTCGGGAGTGGCGTATACTATCTCTGTTTCCTTGCAGGTAATCCGAAATGAAATGGTATGGCCCCATGCTACCCACCTGTTTATGATGGAATCGATTAATGCCCAGTTATAAACTCCTTCTTCCGGTTCAAGATAGCTCCATCCAAGCCTGAGATAGATATCATTAAGACATGGAAAATCAGGAAGTGAATCATTAGGGGCCATCCGGTTGCCATAATTCTTAATGCCGTTGTCATAATAGTGGATACTCCATCCTTTGTGAGGATTATTGCAAACTTTTGCGCTGTCCCAATACCGTTCAAGATTAAAAAACACCCGGTTCTTATAAGTGCCCCTTCCTTCTTCAGGATTGGTACCAACCGCCTGCGACAAGGCCCACCGGCTAACCAGGCTAGTCACCAGGATAAATAAACAGTTTAAATATGTAATCCGCTTCATAAAAAGCTTACAAATTAATTGCTTCCAAATCTCATTTTAACACATCACTTTTAACCCCCCTTTCCACAAAGACATCTCATCCCTTTAGTATTATTTCACCACTTCACTATCCACCTTTTACCTTTTCACCTTTCACCTTTTTAAAACCCCTTTACATGTACTTTACCCGATCTCATCCTCTTTATTGTTACAGCATAATCGCCATTCCCCAAATCTTTTAATGAGTAACCTTCTTTACCACCATCTGCGCTTAAAGAAATCCCTGACCCATTTACAGTTATTACAGAAGGCTTGAAACTTGTACGAAGAAATTCTGTTCCTTTATTTTGAGTGGCCATATATTCCACTTTTTTGTCAGAATAAACTATAGTTTTCAACACGCCTTGCGAGTATAAAATATGATTCTCACCCGGGGGAGCCCATTCGGGAACGGCGGCTAATGCATGATAAAACATCCTGGGCCCTTCTCCATAACAATCGGACCACCAGGAATTGACACCCTTGCTCACCGGACTTTCAAAAGCCTTGCCGGTTGAATCATTACAATAGGTAACCCAGTTCAGTGAGCGGTAGGCTTTTTCCCTGAACGAATCATCCCCTGTTACAGCGTACCACCAGGCACATTGGGCGGCGTACCTTGCAGTTTGATAATCCATCTTTGGCATAAAGATCACCTGCTCACTTACTATGTTGGCCCCCCACATGCTGGATGGCTCTCCTGGAGCAGACTTATCGATAAAATTATCTTCCGTCCATTTTATAAGGCCTGGAAGCGTTTTCTTCCAACCCGGATCAAAGCCGGGATTGTCACCAATATACAAACCGGCATTACTGGCACTCATATTACTCAGGTTGCCCGTACCGGTTATATAAGTGTCGGTATGCCCATCAACCCAAATTCCATTTTTTACCGGGTACTGCAGTACCCATTTCCTTGCTTTTTCAAGAACCTTTCTGTAGGTCATTACATTCCCGGCCTTTGCAGCAATGAGCATGTCGAGAAGCCTGATAGCGCCAAACCAATTGGCTCCGTATTCCGAAACGGTTTTTCCTGATTTCATATTTACCACATAAGGCCAGGGTGATAGCGATGCATTACCCGTGCTGATTTTTTTTGACAAAACATCCGCCACATTGATTGCCGCGGTTTTGTATTTTATATCGCCGTAAAAAAGATACATCCTGAAATAAGTGGCACCCATATCTCCTGCATGGTCAACATGAACATCGTCTGTAGAAAGCCTTTTAGCTGTTGTGAAACCGCGGAACTCCGTCGCTCCTGCATTGGCTGCTGTTTGTGGAAAATTGGGCCAGCTGTATGTTGACGGGCTTATGCCATGTTCCAGTGAATAATCAACCATTCCTTTTGTAATATTCAAGGGCTCAATATCACCCGTATAGGCGTAGTACAGGCGGGCAGATTCAAACCAATTAGGGATCTTCTCCCCTACATCATTCATCCATGAGTCGGGTAAAAGTAAATTGCCTGAATCGCGGAAAGCGCAATAAAAATAATATTGCGGATAGGAAGACCTGGGAGCAGGACCAGGACTATTGGGTACACGTGTTTTAATGAAATTCCAGCGCCGGCGCAGAAACTCATCATAAGCTTTGGATTGAGGCCTTATCCAGGAAATAATTTTTGACTGCTCATCCAATACAACGGGATGGGTATTTTCCTGAAACCTGGTCTTCATGGAGTCTGTAGAAACCGTATTTCCGGATTCGGTGCTTTGCGCTACCAGAAAGGTAGTAATGAAACTTCCAAGAATAAATGATATGATCCTTTTCATGTTAATTGGCTTCATTTTTGAATTTAGGTTGAAATGATTTGACAAGTGGCAATATGTTGGCATCAATCGATTCCTCGCTTTCATCTGCCGTTGCTTTTGCCAGTAGCCAGTGTTCTGCATGCTCTGCTGCCCCACCGGGTGGTATCCTTGTTAAAGGCCCAAGTGTCTCAACTTCAAGAAATTGTCCATTGATATAGATTTCGTTGTTACACCCATAATCAGGATATACAGCGCCAGGGTCAAAGCCAAATCGTTTTATCAACACCTCCCCATTAAGATAATAAGCAATCCACCCCTGCTTGTTTGTTACACCGATTTTTTGCTCAGAAGTAAATAATGGATCCTGCTTTGCCTGG
>JBDTWP010000289.1:0-9293 GCA_040006615.1 Ferruginibacter sp. | reverse complement strand
AATGAAGCCTAACCTATTATCAGCTTAGGTTTGCGAATGTTATACCTAATGCTATGAATTTAATTGTAAAAAGGTATAAACAATGATTTTGCATGCCCCTAATACCCCGGAATACATGGTATTAGAAAGGATTAATTAAACCTGTAAAAAATAAACGCTGCAATAATTGTTGGGTCAGCAGGCTTCGGAATTCTCTTTAAATATTTCACTCCGAATACATACCGGCCTCACAAATCTTAAATATATAATTATTTTTTTTCAATTTATTCAATCTTACGCAATCCCCCAGGCGCTGGAAGGTTTAAAGATTTGTCATCAATAACAAGTACCCAATCTCCTTCCGGCGAAGTAAAATCTTGAAACCCAATTGTTTTGTAAACTCCAATCATTACATTGTTCCCATTGGAAGGATTATACCACCAGGCTTTGGCCTCAGTTCCGGAAACCTTTTTCATGTTGATCCTTACCCTATGGCTTGATGGTAAATATGCAATAATGGTTCCCCCGTCAGATGCCCTCGCAGCACAGGTATATTCTGCACTGCCGAATTCTCCCGCCCCTGCAGTCATTACAACATGGGCGGTGTCAGGGACAAGTTTGTACCATGGCCGTGAAGTTGCAAACATGTACCAACGTTTATTTTCGTTCGTTGCCGGAGTATTCATATATAATTTCCAATCAACAAAAGGCCACCACTTTTCATGACAGATGCTTGAACCGGCCATACCACAGCATAAGGACCAATATGCGCGTGAACGCAGTTGCAGCGGAGAACCGTTTCCTTCGTTTTCGTAAGCCATGTCCATGTGATAACTGACCTTTGGCTTTCCGTTGAACATTTTGTTGTAATACTTAATATCGTATTTGTAGGTGGTAATGTATGTCCACGCATAGTAACCGTTTATGTCCATATATGGGGAAAAGGCCGTTTCCTCGGTTGACCATGTGCCATCGGGATGCCCCCCATCGGCCGAGCCGTGCCAATGAGCCATCCAAAGGCTATTGGGAATAGAATCTTTTACGCCAAGTAATTCCTCAAGATGATTTTTCCTTAAAACCTCACCTGTTTCCATAGGATCGTAGTCGCCTCCGGCAAACCAGATTATGTTAGTCTTATTTTTAAATTTTCCGCCTAGATATCTTCCAAAATACCGGCATTTTTCTGGTCCGTTATTTACAATCTCATCTTGCCAGCCATCGCTGGGATTATATCCCAAATAGGAAACCCCAAGTATTACAAGCATATTCCTGACTTTAGCTGAATCTATAATATCTGCAACATGATTAAAATAAACATCGTTGGGAGTTGAAAAGTCACTGCCTGATTTAAAAGGACATACTTTCCCCCAGCAGGGGTTATTATTTCTGGTTACATTAATTTCGCATCCGGAGGTTACCCCAAGCATCAAGGCATTACAGCCCGCTTTGATTTTCACACTGTCCAAATACTCACAAACCTCTTCAATGGTAGGTATGGCAGCACCAAGTCCCCACGATGAAACATCGTTGATTAAAAATGGCGCCCCGCTCTGGTCAACCAAATATCGGTTATTAGAACTTATCTTAAGTGGGAAAGCTACCTGGGCGCAAACTGTTTTTATTGAAGAAACGATTATTATAAAAGCCAGCAGTAAGCAAAAATTGATTTGGTTTTGATAACATTTTTCTAATAAATAATTACTTTTCGTAAGGTTTTGCATTAAATAAAATTTACTATTTTCAAATTTTGCGGGGGAATAAGTTAAACACCAATGCGATACAATCTTTTTAACCTGAATAATTCATTAAAGAGCAGAAAGCTTAATGGAGATATAAGATATTCAATTTCCGCAAATTAAAATTATCTATCCAAAAAAGAAGGGATTAACTAAAAAAAGTAGCCTGTTTATTTTGTCAGGTCACTGTATTCAGTACCGCTGTTTTGCAAAACAATAAAAACATACTGCAAGCCAAAGGTACATCGGTTTTAAGAGATTCCTTGCACAGGCTTCGGCATTTAAACAATCCTCTGTGTTATGTACCCGAATTTTTGTAAACACCTGGCCGACAGTCTCAATACCGTATGATTTGAAAATCCAAAATTAAGCCAATTCAGATTTAACACAGCAATAGAATACTTGCCTGTAGCCGGGGATTTACCCCCAGTTGGAAACATTAAACCAGGCTTCAATCCTGCCCTGTTCCCTTACCTCAAAACCATTGAAAGAATATTCATTGGATCCGGGATCATAGGTATAATCTTTCATCCATTCCCGGAAATGGAATGCGGTCATTTCTATCGCATCCATAATAAAGTCGATTTCTGCATTGGTCATTATTGGATGAATAGATATCCTGATCCAACCCGGTTTGCACAACAGGTCTCCTGAACGGATCGAATTCAATATTTCGTACGACCTGTTCTCATTCACCTGCAGCAACATATGCCCGTAAGTGCCTGCGCAGGAGCATCCGCCTCTTGCCTGGATGCCAAACCTGTCATTCAGAATCTTGACAATCAAATTATAATGTGCCCCATTTACAATAAATGAAATGACACCCAACCTTTTTTTATTATTTCCTTCCAGTATTTCAACATTTTTAATTTTTGAGAACCTGTCAAAAATGACCTTCAATATCTCTTCTTCCCGCTTCAGCATATTTTCCACGCCCATTTCTTCCTTCAACCTCACACACATTGCTGCTTTTATTCCCTGCAAAAAAGGAGGAGTCCCGCCATCTTCCCGCTGTTCTATATTCGTGACATACTCATGAACCTTCCACGGGTTACTGTACACTACAATACCTCCCCCCGGCTGATCAGGGATCATATTCTTATACATTTTTTTATTGAAAATCAAAACACCCGGAGTGCCCGGACCACCCAAAAATTTATGAGGCGAAAAATAAACGGCATCTAAATGTTCACCTTTTTCCCCGGGATGCATGTTGATGTCAATATAAGGAGCAGAACAGGCGAAGTCAACAAGACATAACCCGTCATATTCATGGATGAGCTTTGCAATATCATGATAGGGGGTTTGAATACCTGTCACATTAGAGCAAGCTGTAATCGCGGCTATTTTGTTTTTCCGGTGGTTATATTGTTCTAATAAATTCCTTAAACATTCTAAATCAACATTCCCATTTTCACCAGGCTTGATTATTTCAACAGTTGCGATAGTCTCCAGCCAGCTCACCTGGTTGCTGTGGTGCTCCATGTGGGTCACAAAAACAACGGGCTTTAAGGCTTTATCCAGTTGCAGGTACTCACTGACGGTCTTATTTCTATTGATCGCATGATCCTTTAACTCCTCCACATCCCGGGCGCTTCCTTTTTTCACATAGTCCATGATCCGCTCCGGTATCCTCAGCCCTAATATCCTTTGCAGCTTATTGATAGCTCCTGTCATTCCACTGCCGCAAAAAACCAATACATCATCGCTATTTGCGTGAACATGTGCCTTAACAATAATCCTGGCTTCCTCATAAGCTTTGGACATCAGTGTCCCTGTAATGGTAGTTTCTGTATGTGTATTACCCAGAAAGGGCATTATCTCTTTTTGTAAAAATTCTTCAATGGGCCGGTAAACCCTGCCGCTTGCGGTCCAGTCTGCATAAATTATTTCTTTTTCTCCAAAAGGGGATTCAAAACTTTGCTGATGGCCGATAACATTTTTTTGGAACGCAGAGAAAAAATTTTCCAATCCACTTTTTGAGTCAGTGCGTGGCATTTCTTCATCGTCGTCTTTAATGTTGTAAAGTACCGGATGTGAATTTTTGTAAAATGCCAAAGCCATAGTGTTTGCTGAATTTAATTGTTGCCAAAATTGTCCCCCTTAATCCGTGGTCGGACTCCCCCTTAATCCGTGGTCGGTGTCCCCACCGACCACAGATTAAGGCAGGTAAAGGTTTTCAGGTATTTTGTCAGACAATATTGAAACTTTAGCGTGTCTTTTATTTAGTTTGTGCAGAGCCGTTAATTCCAAACATATCATAAGGTCTTTTACTAAACTGATCATTAAATAAATAGGCTGTAAAGAAAATGTATGCGATAAATGCAAAAACAATAAGTAGCTGAACCCCGGATGTTTTTTGAATATCTTGTTTTGATTTTACATTACATGCTTCCCCGGGGCAGTATTGAACTTTTTCTTTAAAGAACATTGGATAAAATTTACACCCTAAACAAATACCAAACGCCGATTCAAAGAACAGGAATACCAGGCAGATCAGGCAGACGATCCCTGTTATCGGGCTGTACGAATTTAGCACTACCATGAAAATGAACATTGTAGCCGACAGCACTATACCAATTATCCAGGCAAACTTTTTTTGCCGGGCCCCCACATATTCGGGTACCTGGCCCCTGACAATCAAACGCCCGATTATTAATGCAGGAGAAAATTTAGGGTTAATAAAAACCCGTATGATGAAATCAGTAAGGAAAAGGGTAATAACATACTTTATAGGCAAAAAATTGCCTTTAAACAGGATCAGCATTAAAGAAATGAACGTGGCTAAAAATAGTATGCCGGCAGAAGCCCTTATTTCTCGCTCATTTAAAACAGGAATGTTATACCCTTCTACATGCTCTCCGAATTGTATTATTTTATTCATTTGTTTAGTTTTTTGTTTTATAAATATGTTAAGTGTCCGGCGTCAATGGTCAATGGGCAATGGGCAATCGTAAATGGCCAATGGTGCACTGGGTTGCCAACCTTTCAAAGGTTGGTAACCCTTAAGAATGGTGAATGGTCAATGGTCAATCATCAACAGTCAATCGTCACAGTCAATTCTCCCTTCCCCGTACAAGAATAGCTGATTAATGAAAGCACTGAAACCCTCCGTCAATGAACAGCGTATTTTGGTAAACAAACAACGCGTTTATGTCAATTGCATCAATAATACAGGCAAAAAATTTGAATATCCATATGGAAATGTTTTTTTTAGCAACGTCTCCTGCCAGGCCAGTTCCGAAAGGCAGGGACGTTGCGTACATCGGAGGAACAATTTTAATCTTCAACGCAACGTCCTCGGCTTGGCAAAGGCCCATTGAGAGACGTTGCTGGGAATAAATGGTGCACTGGGTTGCCAACCTTTCAAAGGTTGGTAACCCTTAAGAATTGTCAATCGTCAATGATCAATCGTCGATTTCCAATGGTGCACTGGGTTGCCAACCTTTCAAAGGTTGGTAACCCTTAAGAATGCTCAATCGTCCATCCTCCATTCCCCCCTAATTGACCTTTCCCCGTTGTCCGTCTACCACAACTTCAATTCCATAGATTTGAAAACAAGAAGGGGATGGATTTGCCGATATTTGTCATATAATTATAATTAGCGGATGAAGACAGGCATCGATAAAAAACGGTTTAAATTCTATTTATGGGTTGGAGTTGGCTATTTTTTCCTGGCACTTTTTATGACCATGCATCGTTATCCCGGCAGATTTTTTTCCGGGGTGTTCAATAATTTTTGGGCAGTTGTTTATGTTATTGTTCTCAATTTTATACTTTTTGAATATACCCTTCCATTTATACTGAGGAAAAGAAAATTCCTCATTTATAATATTTTTTCCGGGATCCTGTCATTATGGGTCCATATAATGTTATATTCTTACGGCTCATATGGCTGGAGATTACTGGGAATTCAGTTACATGTTTATAACGCATTAAAGGTGTACCCGTCATTGGATCAGGAGCTCGAAAATCAAATGGCTTACAGCACCGGATCAGTTTTCTTTTTTGGAATTGTAAGGCATATATATAATTATGTAAAACTGAAACAGGCAGAACAGCGGTTGAGGATTGAAAAACAGGAAGCAGAGTTAAACTATCTCAAGTCACAAACGAACCCGCATTTTTTATTCAACACCTTAAATAATATTTATGCGTTGGCAAGAGACAAGAGCGACCTGGCTCCCGAATCTATTTTGCGCCTGTCGAAAATATTGCGTTTTATGCTGTATGAAACCACTGGAGCGTATATTGCTATAGAGCAGGAACTCAAAATTGTCGGCGATTATATTGCCCTGGAAAAATTGCGTTATGATGAATCTCTACACATCAATTTTAACCACAACATTGAAGATATGAAACAGGCTTTGCCGCCACTGTTGCTGATCCCATTGGTAGAGAATGCATTCAAGCATGGCGTATCAGAGACAAGAGGCCAGCCCTTTATCGATATTCATCTTTCAGTTAATCAGCGGCGGTTAACTTTCGTTGTAAAAAATTCTACTGAAGCATTTCCTGAACAACCTGGGGTAAAGGAAAATATCGGCCTTTCTAACCTGCGCCGCCAACTGGAATTGCTCTATACGGATTACAACCTCTCTGTTCAGCAAGGCGAATCCCGGTTTACTGCCACTTTGAAAATAAATCTTGCAAGCCATGTCTGAAATGCACATGCTGCCAGAATTTTTTGGAAGCTTTGAATTTACCCCTCATGTCGGGTAAAACGGCAATTTTTATTAATTTAGTCAACACACATACTATATTTTGACTTATACAGTCAATGAAATGACTGATTTAGATGAAACTTATTAAAAGAATATTAGAAAACCGGATTATACAGTATCATTTTTGGAGAAGTTATAATCAGCAGGAAGTTGATTTAATTGAATTGATCGACCGTAAAATGAGTGGGTACGAGTTTAAATATTCCCAGGATAAAAAAGTGAAAGCTCCATCAGCATTCTCCGGTACATATCCCGAAGCAATTTTTACAAGAATATCAAAAGATAATTATTTGGAATGGATTTCATAAAAAAGTTTTATTTTTTACATAACTTTCTATTAATTATCTACCACGACTATTTCAAATAATAAGCTATGAGCCCTGCCAGGATATTCTATTCTTATGCACATGAAGATAAAGATTGCCGGGATGAGCTTTCTTCATATCTGGGTGCATTAGTATTAAATAACAAAATAGAAGAATGGTATGATAGACATATAACGCCGGGAGTTGATTATAATATTGAAATAAATGCAAGGATAGAAAACTCTGATATTATTATATTCTTAATCAGCAAAGACTTTTTAAAATCTAAATATTGTTTTGGAATAGAAACTGACAAAGCATTTATACTGCAAAAGCAAGGCAAGGCGAAAATCGTCCCTGTTCTTTTAAGCCCTTGCCTGCTTGAAGAATCCCGGTTCACACAGCTACAGGTTATTCCCCGCGATGCAGTACCCATTTCTATAAGCCCATCCCGGGAAAATGCGTTTAATGAGGTAGCAAGAGAAATAAGTAATATTGTGAATGACCATTTAAAAAACACAAAGTTACCCGAAATTGGTATAAAAAATGAATACGAATATCCATCTTCTCTGAGCATAATAAAACAACAAGTAACTTCATTTGCTAACTTATATGAAAGAACCCGGCAGCTAATGAAGCCATCCCATGATAGAACCATAAAAATGCAGGCCATTTTTGATAAAATGAAATCGATAGCCCATGTATGTTATCCTTTTTTAGAAGAATTTAGCAAAAGTCCTTTGCCCGGCGAAAGACTTGCTGCAATTTCAATTCTTCAAACTTTTGCAATAGATGATTACTTTACATTTCTTGCTAAAACAATAGGTTCTGAGAAACCATTTGTAGGTTACCAGGCGGTATTGGCCATAAGTTTTGCAATAAACTCAGTAACTCCAAAAAGTTATGATGCTCTTGCTAACACAATAGCGATGGCAAAACAAAAACTGGTCAATGCCGAAGTTGGCTTTGATACTGACAGGTTTATAGAACTTACAAGAGCGGAAAATGAGTTAAATAATAATATTAAGGATTCAGGATAATCTACTCGGTTAATTTACACATTAAGCTAAAAATATGGAAAAACTTGATAATGAATTTATCGCAGAACTGGAAATAAGACTTAAATCTCTTCCATCATTGAATGAAGAAGTTGAAAGGGAGGCGCGTTGGATGACTGCGGAGCAAATTAAGGACTGGAGCGGTATTATAAACAACGTTGCAGATATTGATCAGTTTCTTTGCGATGAGTGGCAACTCGGTAAACTAAAAAACATCAGGCCGGCAAAACATCCGCACTCTAGTAAACTTGTTACCCTGTGGGGGCATATTGAAAACGTTTGGCCTGTAGATCCTTCAGCAATACAGCTTTCCCGCCTGGATGAACCTATGCAGCTTGAGCAATTTGATTTGCCGGAAGAAGCGCCAAAAATATTTATTTCTTATAGTTCTGTTGACCTTGATTTGGTTCAGCAACTTAGAAAGCAATTAGCTTCAAAAGGTTTTCAATCATGGTTATACGTAAGTGAGATCAACAGAGGCCGTTTGATCTTTGATAATGTGAGTTCAGGAATTGAAAATAGTATTGCAGCCATAGGTTTTATAACGCGGTTCTCCATAGGTTCCGCATGGGTGTATACCGAATTAATGACAACCGTAAAAAAGGGAATGCTTGTTTATGCATTATTCGATGCAGGCGATAAGGAGCTAATGCAATTGCTTGAATCTTTGGTGCCGGGGACACCGGGTAAATATTGTTCAGATTTAATTAAACCATTAGTTGATGCATATGCAGTTAAGGGAATTGAACACAATATAAAAGGTTATGATTATAGTATTCAGGCTTTGCTTAACTCGCTACATTATTATTCAGGGATAGTGATGTTTCCGAAACGTCCGGAAGAATGGAAGGGGAATGAAATTTTTATAGATTTCCCTGAGTTTGTTCAGGAATTATTGTCTTTAAAATAAATTTATAGTAAGATAAAGTACTATAGTTTTATATTTCTGAAAGTGAAAACAAAAAATATTTTTCGTATCTCAAAGAGCAATTATTAACATTTAGCAAAAAATGTTAATATCGGGCTGAATAGTTACGAAAAGTTTACCAATAAAAAATGGAATGAAATGAAAGTTAGCCCTTAATTTACCCCCACTTTGTTACAAATATCGCTGGCTTTTACCCCCACTTTGTTACAAATTATACCAAATAACCAACAATAATTCCCCTCAATGTCATTTGCTAAAGTAACAGCCGGATTTTAGACTAAGTCTCTTGATTTTTGTTTTCCCAGGCGATGTCTCTTTATTTTTGCTTTCCCAGGCGATGTCTCTTTATTTTTGCTTTCCCAGGCGAGTCTCTTAATTTTTGATTTCCCAGGCGATGTCTCTGCCAGTGAACTCTTCAACCTAAAAAACTGTCCGCAGCAGGACTCGCCGTCTTAGGAAGCGAATTCATTTATCCTTTCGATTTCCCAGGCGAGTCTCTTAATTTTTGATTTCCCAGGCGATGTCTCTGCCAGTGAACTCTTCAACCTAAAAAACTGTCCGCA
>JBDTWP010000288.1:0-9299 GCA_040006615.1 Ferruginibacter sp. | reverse complement strand
GGCGTTTCGTTCGTTTTCACTTTTAATTTTAATGAGTTTAAACAAATATTGAACCGTAAAACTGAAGAACAGAAACGCCTGCATAAAATAAAAAAGGCAAAAAGGAAGGCCATGGAGAAAGCAGGTAAGAAAGACATGGATAATGGGAAATAGGCGATGAGCAATGGGCAATGGGCTATGGGCAAGGGGCAATGGGCAATTGGCAATGAGCAATGGGCAATTGGCAAATGGGCAATGCGCTCAATGCTTGGTTGGTTCAATAATAAATTTTTTATTCATAAACATATGTTGCAATAATGAAGTTGAATTTTTTAAATATGGGACCCGATTTACGGCGAAACATTTTTACTTGCTTTGTTTTATGCATGGGCATCCTGGTTTTTTTTGTATCCTGCAGCAATACAAAATATTTACCCAAAGGCGAAACATTGTATATTGGTTCTAAAATAAAATACGAATCACAGGACAGCAGCGCAAAATCCCAGAAAGAGGTACTCAAAGATGAGTTGAAAGCCATCATCCTGCCCAAGCCAAACATGAGCATCCTTGGACTGCGTATAAAGCTCTGGTTTTACAATATTGCAGGAACACCCAGGGGAAAAGGGCTTCGGTACCTGATAAGGAATAAATTAGGCGAACCCCCAGTTTACGCCAGTGCCGTCAACTTTGAAAAGAACCGTGACATCATGATCAACAGGTTGGAAAACAGGGGCTTTTTTAAGGGCAAAGTATCTTTTGATACCACCACAAAAAGCAAGCGGACGGCCGGGTTATTTATAGCAAAACCCGGATTGCAGTACACCATTGATACAGTCAATTTTCCGAAGGATTCAAGTGAGCTTAGTACTGCGTTAAGAACAGCGACAAGAAGGACTTCCTTGCGACGGGGGAAAGCCTATGACCTGGACCTCATCAAAGAAGAAAGAACAAGAATTGATGCAAGGCTGAAACAAAAAGGTTATTTCTTTTTTAATGAAAATTACCTTTTGTTAAAAGTTGACAGTACTATTGGCAGCAATAAGGTAAATATGTACCTGCAGGTGAAACCAGAAACACCTCCACAGGCCAAACACCCTTATCGCATTGGGGATGTTATCATTTATGCTGATTATAACCTCGCGAGCGATACCGCTTTTTCTAAAACAACTGCTACCTTTTATGATAGCTTTTACGTGGTAGACCCCTATAAGAAATTTAACCCCCGTATGTTTAAACGTAATCTTCGTTTTCATCCCGGTGACCTGTACAACCGCAACGACCATAACCTTACACTCAGCAGGCTGGTAAGCCTTGGTGTTTATAAATTTGTTAAAGCACGTTTTGAAGAAGTGGATACGGTAACAGAAAGGAGGTTAAATGCATTTTATTATTTGTCGCCCAACAATAAATATTCAGCAAAGGCGCAGGTATCTGCTCTCACAAAATCAAACAACTCAACCGGAACAGACTTTACACTCAGCCTGAAAAACAGGAATACTTTTCACAGTGCGGAGCAGCTAAGTATCAGTGGTTTTTTCGGGCTTGAAACACAGATCGCCGGCCAGCAGAATATAGGTACTACCCGGTTTGGTGGCGACCTGGATCTTTTGATCCCACGCATTATCCCCCATATCGGTTTTGGGAAAAACAGTGATTTTGTACCAAAAACAAGGATCAACCTGGGATACGAATATTTCAGGCGGACGGACCAATACACCCTCAATTCCATTAAAACCAGTTTTGGATGGGTATGGAATTCATCCATCGCTACGGAGCACCAGTTTAACCCCGTGGCACTTAATTATGTATTGCCAACAGGTATAACACCACAATTTCAAAAAGGGCTGGATACCAATATAACATTGGCGCGAAGCATAGAAAGGCAGTTTATAATCGGTTCTAATTATAATTTCAACTACAATAGCCAGGCAAAACCAAATAATAAAAGGCACAACTATTATTTCAATGGAAATGTTGATTTTTCAGGTAATATTCTTGGTCTGCTTACCGGGGCCAATGTACAAAATGGCAAAGAGAAAAAAATATTCAATACCCCTTTTTCACAGTATATCCGGGGTGAAGTAGACTTCCGTAACTATATGGCCATTGGCAAACCGAGGAGGCAACGCATTAACCAATTAGTAAGCAGGATAATTATAGGCGCAGGTTACGGTTATGGCAACAGCACTACCATGCCCTTTATAAAACAGTTTTTTATTGGCGGCACCAACAGCATCAGAGCTTACAGGGCACGTAGTCTTGGTCCGGGCAAATATTACGCCGGCAACGCTTCCCTTACCAAAACCTACCTTCCAGACCAGCCCGGGGATATTAAGCTGGAAATAAATACAGAGTTGCGTTTCAAGATAGTATCCATTGTACGGGGCGCTTTTTTCGTGGATGCCGGTAATATATTTACGATGCGCAATGATCCTGAAAGGCCAGGTTCCAGGTTCAGTAAAGATTTCCTGAATCAATTGGCAGTGGGCACAGGTGCAGGCTTACGGTTTGACCTTAATTTCCTGGTGCTGCGTGTAGATGCGGCATTCCCTATTCGTAAGCCTTACCAACCGGGCGGGCCCAAATGGGTGATCAATAAAATTAACTTTGCTGACAGCCAATGGAGAAAGGAAAACTTTGTACTAAACCTGGCGATAGGATATCCTTTTTAAAGACAAAAATCTTTCATAAGCCATGCCCGCATTCGTCATGTAATTAGTGAAATCATTTGCGAACCATAAAATCATAGTTACCCGAACCTACAGCAAAAACAGCATAGCCTTTATCATATTTTAATAATTGAATACCTGACGGTTGAAAATTGTTTTTACCACCTTCCGAAATAGTTTCATTTTCTTTTGCCGGCAACCATACTTCTGCAGTAGTATTAACAGGTACCGTTACCTGCAGTTGAAAACTATTGGAATCCCTTTTCCATTCACTTTTAATTGTGCCTTGCGCAGATTGATAGGACCCTTTGGCCCAGTCAAGTTCAGCAGGTTGTGGTTTAATGACAATTTTCTTAAACCCGGGAGCTGCGGCATTAATGCCTGATAAAGATTTGTAAAACCATTCATCAATGGAACCAAACATAGGATGGTTCATGGAGCTTGATTCCGGCTTTTCCCAGGACTCCCATAAGGTGGTAGCGCCGTTGGCTAACATATAACCCCAACCCGGGAAATCTTTTTGATTGGCGATTCTATAAGCAATGTCATTTTTATCATTTTCCCTGAGAATATCAAACATCATCATCGTACTAAATATACCGGTAGATACATGCCAGTTGTGACGGGCATACTCCTGTAGCAACACTTCAAATGTTTTTTCTTTTTCAGGAGAAAAATCATACCACAAAGCAAAAATCTGAGCCCCCTGCGTGGCGTTGTCAAACCGGCCCGTACCAGGCACCAGATACTTTTTTATGATCGCCTTTTCAATATTTTTCGCGAGCCCGGCATATTTGGCCGAGTCTTCTTTTTGATTTAATATTCCGGCAAATTCAGTCGCCAACAAAGCATGATGATAATAAAAAGAAGCGGCAGAGAAAGCTTCAGCCCTGGGATCCAATGCTTCATGATCCCCGATATCCCAATGAAATAATCCTTGTATCGCTTTGGCTTGCAAAAATTCCAGTTGTTTTTTGAATGCCGGATACTGCTGCCGGATAATCCTTTTATCTCCATAGTAATCGTACAATTTTTTCTGTAAATAGGCAAAGGCAAGTTGCCAGCCCAACGGGCCCGATTCTCCGCCATAGCCCCTGTCGGCAATACCCGTGTAAGGTGCTATCTCAGTGATACCGCCGTCCGGTTGCTGGTCGTTGGCAAAATCCTGGATTGCTTTTTTATAAAAATTGGCCATGTCATAATTCTGCAGGAATGCTCCTGCCGTGGCAACGATGTCTGCGCCATAACCCATTTTTTCCCTTGCCGGGCAATCAGATTGCACACTGAAAATATTACTTAAAAAAGTCCATTGAATTTTTTCATGCAATGTGTTAAACATTTCGTTGGAGCAGGAGAACGATCCTTGTTGCTGCACATCACTATTCATTCTCAATCCTTCTATATCACTGATTGCGGGCTTACCCGGCCAGCCTGTTATTTCTACATAACGGAAACCATGAAACGTAAACCGGGGATGCCATGCTTCTACCCCACCGCCTTTTAGCGTGTATTCATCTTTTTGCCACGCCGTTCTTGGTGCTCCGGGCCCGCCGCTCAAATGCCACATCTCCTTAATATGCCCTGCTACACTTGTCATCCAGTTTAATGAACCGTTTGCATGTATTGCTTCCCCATAGCGTAAAGAAACAGTAGTACCCGCTTTTCCTGTTACTTTTATTTTTGCTACTCCTGCAAAGTTTTGCCCCATGTCGACAATAAAAGTATCTTTTCCCACTTCGTATATGCTTACAGGTTCTATCACCTTTGTAATGCGGATGGGTGGTTGCATTTGTGCAGTTAATAAACCAGCGGGGCCATTGGTCAAAGCAGCATTTTTCCAGCCATCCGCATCTGTAAATCTTTTTTCCAACCGGGCATCGTATTCCTCACCCAGATATACATTGTTACGTATTATGGGGCCGGGAGCAGTTTGCCAGCTTTCGTCGGTGGCAATGGTTTCAGCGGTCCCATCGGTGTATTTAATTAATAGTTGAGCTTTTATACATGGCCTGCCCGTTTGCTGAAAATCGCGTAAATTAAACCGGCCAAATAAACGTAATGGAAGTGGATTGTACCAACCGTTGCCCGACATAATGCCAATCATATTTGACGCATTGCCGTTTAATGACCGGGTAATATCATAGGTAACATATAATGCCTGTTTACGGTAAGCTGTAAATCCCGGATCAAGCAAATGGTCGCCAATTTTTTGATTATTAATGTATACCTCAGAATAGCCAATCCCCGAAATGTATAATCTTGCAAGGGCTATTTTTTTATGGATGTTAATTTGCTTTCTAAACAATGGCATGGGATCTTTCTGATAAAAGTCCTCTTCTTTTTCAAATTGCCTGCTTCCGTCGTCAATCCATTTTGCCTGCCAGGCACCTGCCTGCAGGGCAGCTGTTTCAAAAGAAGCTATTGAACTCCATGAAGATGCCTCACCGTCCCTATCATACACTTTTACCCGCCAAAAATATTTTGTAAATGACTGCAGGGCTGTGCCATTAAATTCCACCTGTAGATTTTGATCCGAAGTTATTTTGCCGGGTTGCCAAACATTACCTTTAAGCAACCTGCTGTCTTTTTCATTATCGCTGACAAGAATTTCATATCCTGTTTGAAACTGGTTTCTGCCGGCAGCAACAAAATTCCAGCTTAACCCGGGCTTTGCAATGTCTATACCCAATGGGTTTTCCATGTATTCGCAGGTAAGGTGCACAGGCTGAATAGCAGGGACAGCCATTACCGCATCAGCCAGTGGAAAGCCGGACACCAGAATTAATAGAATCTTATTTTTCATATACTTTATTAAATTAAGAGGAAGCAGCAATTATTTTAATGCAAAAGTAAATACAACTCAACGGATATACCCGTGAAAATAGCTTTTAAAAGACGAAAACAATACTGCTCTATACTGTAAAAAGTGGGTGATGCATTCGAAATTTTCGTTCAATTACTTAAAAGTCGCAAATAAGGTCCGGATTTGGCATCATATAATGTTGCATAATAAAGGATAGGCCAGTATGGTTTTATGTAAATATTTCACTTACTTGTACGGCTGTCATCCTTATAAAATTCATTTTATGCAAAGAACAATCCTGCCATTATTATTAGCTATCTCATTTAATTTTGCAAATGCTCAAATGCCGGACAAAAGCTGGTGGACATTTTCTTACCCGGATAACAGATCATCAGACAGTAGTTTATTAAACCTGCGATTTTTGAATGAGCGATTTGCCGGGGAAAATGGATTTATACAATTAAGTAATGATGGCAATTCATTTGTTCATGGCAATGGAAAAGAAATTCGTTTCTGGGCTTGTAATGGTGGCAGCCTCGCGAACGGTTTCAGTGATGCAAGACTGGATTCTTTGGCAGGGTTCCTGGCAAAAATGGGTGTTAACCTCATCCGTTATCATGGAGCTGTTAACCCACATGGAAAGCATACAGACATTATGAGTGTTGATACTACGGAAGTGAACAACATTTGGCGCTGTGTGGCTGCAATGAAGAAGCAGGGGATCTATACTGTTATCTCTCCGTTTTGGCCACACAACGGGCATATGGGTGGATGGGTGCCGGAAGAATGGGGTATCGAAGGATATTCGGGTAATGATGATTTGTGGGCTGTTTTGTTTTTTAACGATCACCTTAAGCAAGCTTATAAAACATGGGTAAAATATTTATATAGCAACCCCAACCCATACACCGGTATTGCATTAAAAGACGAACCGGCCGTAGCCATTATACAGGTTGAAAATGAAGATGCTGTTTTTTTCTGGACCATGCAAAATATAAAACCGGCACTAAAAAAAATGGTGGGTACACAGTTTGTTCAATGGCTGAAAGATAAATACGGATCCTTAAAGGCTGCGATAAATTATTGGGGCAGCGATGCCACACATAAGGAAGATAATTTACCCGCGGATATCATAGGGTTGTTTCCTATTCATGAAATGACTATACCCCAAAAAGACAATATTGCAAAGAGGCTGAAAGACCAGGTTGAATTTTATGCAAAGAAACAGCGCGCTTTTTATGATGAAATGGTAAAGTATTACCGTTATGATATAGGATGTAAACAACTTACCAATGGCAATAACTGGAGAACCGCATCCCAAAGCCGTTTGCTTGACATTGAAAGATGGACAAACAGTACTGCTGATGTAATAGCAACGAATAAATATTTTGATCCGCAGCACAAAGGTCCTAATGACGGATGGCGCATAGACCCCGGTGATTTTTATGGTGCGCCTTCTGCCCTTAAAAATCCGGCGGAATTACCTTCCAACATCAAGCATATTGAAGGCCACCCCATGGTGGTTACTGAAAGTGGCTGGAACCTTCCCAATAAATACCAGACAGAAGGAGCTTTATTAATCGCAGCATATGGTGGATTGACCGGCCTAGATGCATTCTTCTGGTTTTCACCCTCGGCTCCTGCCTTTGATATGGATTTACATTACCAGTTTTTAGACATTCAGGGGCAGCATCCTTTAAACAGGTGGAGCATTTCAACTCCCGGAGAAATGGGCATGTTCCCCGCCAATGCACTTATACAAAGGCTTGGCTATGTAAAAGAAGGTAAGGCCATAATGGAGCAACGAACTTTAGGCAGTATGTTCAACAGGGAGCCACCGCAAATTTTTGAAGAACAATCTTTTGATCCCAATCGTGATTTTATTTCTAATGATAAAAAATATGAAGCTAAGGCCGAATTGACACCGCTTACCTTTTTAACGGGTAATGTATCCACAAAATACGGTGTTACCGGCGACAGCATCCGGTTGTTGGTAAACCTCCGGCAACTCATCAATACAAAGGAACAGAAGATCACGTCGGTAACCGGCGAGGAACAATTGGATTACAGGAATGGCATCTTTACACTCAACACCCCTAAAGCAAAAGCGGTAACCGGTTTTTTAACTACACGAAAAACTTTCCAATTAGATGAGGTAACCATTCACTCGCAAAATGAATATGCCACTATTGAATTAGTAAGTATGGATGGTAAAAAAATCGGCCAGTCAAAAAAAATATTATTACAGGTGGGTACACTGTTCAGGCCCACCAACTGGAAAGAAGAGGCCGCTACCTTTGAAAACCGGGGCAGAACGACAACCGGGTTCAAGATTATCAATACAGGTATGATGCCCTGGCTGGGCATGCCTGCTTTGGGAGATATCAGGATTAAAAATGCCTCTATTAAGAAAGCCACTCAATTGGATGCAGCTGGTTATGCAATTAGAAAACTGGAACCAGCAATTACTAATGGCAGTTTTTATTTGCAGTTACCCGCAAATGCGTATTATATTTTGCTGGAAGAATAAAGAAAGTTCTCTTACCAGGTGTATTTCCAATTCTTCCTGTCCGGCGATTGCAACAAAAGTAGTATACACTTCATTGAATAGAAGTGATTTCATAAATTGGCTCCAATTTTAGCTGGACAATAAATAAACTTATTCATTTAAGGCTTTAGATAAACAATAATGAAAATGCTAAATTCAATTCGGCTAAAGCCGAGGCGAATTCCATTTTTCCTTATCCGCATATTAAGGACTGGCAAACCTGGGCGACAATTAAATAACTTTATTTTTTCCTGATATGCAATACCCAATCTTTAAAATTCAATGTTCCCGGAAACCCTCCCGGTGCTGAGAAAAAACGCGGGGCTCCGCCTGAAACCGTTTTGGCAGGATTAGATTTCCCTGTTAACGGATCGAACCAATCATATTCAAATACCTCCGATTCAGAAGAGGGCCGCAGATCTACTTTCAAAGTGCCACCCCAACGTACGTATACCACATACTCCTCTCCCGGTGAAGCCAGGCAGTATTTATCCGGGTAGTCCAATACCAATTCAGGATAAGGGGCCATTTTCCACCAGTTTATTTTCTTAAAGAAACCTGCTAAATATCCCATAGAAACAGCGCCTTCATAATCCAGCGTGTTGCGTTGGAAACCTTTCTCCAAAGGCCAGTCACCACCGCCAGAAGGGGATTCAGGGACATTTGCAAGCCACACAAAGCCGCCACCATACGTGTGTCCCGCCGCCCCTGACAGAATCGCTGTCCATGCAGCAAATCTTATATCCATTCCAGTTGGATTTCCTTCTACAAATTCATACCATGGTTCAGTTACTACTATAGGCTTCGCTGGCCTTACCCCATATGATTCACTCACCACATCAGGTATCATTTCATTGGCCATCCGGCCATGACCCACCTGGCTTTGATTATAGTCGAGCCAGGGCTCCTGGTGAAGTACTTCTGCCGTGGACCATTGCGGGGCATCAAATCCTCCGCTCCAGATTGGAGGCGTGTTATGAGCGCTTGTAATCCGGGTATAGGGATCCTCCGTTTTTATCAACTGACCCAGGCTCTTCCAGAATGGCAAACCTAAACCACCATAGTTATCCATGTTATATTCGCCGCCAATAACCCATATCACATTATATGCGCCAAGCCGGTGCACAAGGTAACGCCACCAGCGTTTTATTTTTTCTTCCCCGGCAGTAACATTCAAATTACTGCGGCTCCACCATCCGTGCACCCACACCGTTATACCCTTGCTGTTAGCATAAGCGATCATGCTGTCAACTTTTTGCATAAGAACAAGATCTGGTATAGAATAAGTTTCATCAAGAAT
>JBDTWP010000287.1:0-9303 GCA_040006615.1 Ferruginibacter sp. | reverse complement strand
ACCGGGGCGGGTTCCCTCGGAGTACTTGATTTTTCTCCGGCCGGCTTATTAGCGGCAGGCTTGGTCTGCTTGGGTGGAGTAGGAGCGTTCATATTCATAGTGCCAATTACCGTCTTATTATCCAGGGCCTCCTTATCCGCCGGATCAATTGTCAACACACTGTCGCAATAGCTTATAGCGGTAGCTTTATCTTTCTTTATATTGGCAAAATAAGCCACAAAATACTTATAGCTGCCAATCAGTTGATTTTTATATTTTACTTTATCCACCTGCCCCACATCGATCGCTTTTTGAAAAGACGGGTTAGCCAAACCTTGCTCCATAGTAGAATCAATCGCCCAATAAGCTTTTCCAATCATGTAATAACTAAACGCATCATCAGGAAACTTCTGACTATAAATATTAAATATTTCTATGGAAGATTGGTAATTACCCGACCTGAAATAATTATAACCGGTATAATACAAATCGGTTTTAGAGGGTTCTTTTTTAACAGCTATGATCTTACTATACCAATCAGCTGCTTCCATAAACTTCTTTTGCACTTCATAATAATTGGCAATATTCTTTAAATAGGTGATCTTATTTGCTTCAAGCGTGTCTAATTGAACCGCTTTTGTTACATAAGTTCCTGCTAAAGAATCATTGCCAGGGAACTTAAGCAGGATACTTGCATAGGTTGAATAATCACCCATACCGATCAGCGACGTATCAGCCTTCTGAAAATAATTTTCAAAAGCAGCTTTGGCTTTAATCGAATCCCCTAACCTGTTGTAAGCGTACCCCTCAATCCCGTATAACTTTGGATAAGGATTAGGCCTGGCAGAAATACACTGGTCTGCCATAGCTATCGCCTCCTTAAATAACCCCTGGGCGTACTTCATAGAAGCTTTATAATAACAATTCTTAAGATCGTCATCTGTGTTAGCCAAAAACTTGTCGAGGTACATTGCAGACTTTGTTACATCAGTATTATAATATAAATCGGATAAATTCTTATACACCGGGGCATATGCAGGATCTTTTGCGATGGCTTCATTGAAATATTTCATATAGATCTCTTCCTGTCCAATACCTTGTGTTTGATAAATTTTGCCAATCCTGTACAAAGCCCTCGCATAGTTAGGGTCGATGTTCAATGCAGACTGGTAGGAAATCTGGGCATTGCCCCCGTCCATCAACATCCTGTAGGCATCTCCCATATAAACATATACTACCGGCTCTTTGAATTTCTTAAAAGTTGTAGCTATTTTTAATTTTTCGATTGCATAGGTAGGATCTCCATTTTTATTGTCAAAATCTGAATTGGCCATTCCGACAGCGCTGATAACCTCCAGATCCTTATTTTGGCTTAAAGAAAGCGCTGTTTCAAAACGATTTCGGGCATCCTGTGATTTACCCTCCCGCAATTCTATGTTCCCCATACCTGCTATCAGCAACGGATTGTTAGGATTTGCTTCCAGCGCCTTCCGGTACAATTCCTTCACCTCATTCAATGCGTTAGGTACAAAATCGGCCTGTGCCATCGTGGCGATACCCAGCCAATAGATTGCCTCCACGTTATTAGGATTTGCAGTTATCAGCTTTTGAAACAATTCCCTGGCACTTTGATATCGTTCATAATACATAAATTTCTTACCTTCTTCAATGGTTTGCGCTTTCATCGTGTTTGAAAGAAACAAGGAAGTTAAAATCAGCAATCCAGTTTTGATCTTGTTCATTTTATTTTACCGTTTAAGACTTTACAATGATATTAATTTTAAATGGAAACTGCATCAATTGGCAACTAATCTTTTTCTAATTTTTCATTGATCTTTACATTACGGATGGCAAATCCCATTTTACTCGACCCTAAATAAGCTCTTTTGAATATCAATTGTCCTCTTTCATATTGCAAAAAATTCATAAATCCGGAACCAAGGCCTGCGTAATTTTCTTTCAAAATATAAAACAAACCCCGTACCAGAGGATACCTTTTTGTCATAATGCTTAACTGGGATGGTCTTACATAGGGCGAATCAGTACAGTTAACACATTTTACATAGACCATTTTTACTTTCTTTAACATTTCTACCTGGGCCGTGTCCTCAGGGTTACCGATCCAGCTAATTCCAACCAACCCAATTGAATTTTCGTTTGCAGCTACATAATCCAATACGGATTTACTATTACTAACCGCCCTCACTACCCCGGTATCAAATTGTCGTCCCTTTAATATACTGTCAATGGCAAAACGTACCGTACTGGTCGCATTTAAGCCATCAAAAATTATTTGCTCCTTTTTACCCATCAAACCCGATAATTGTCTTTGTAATCTTTCAAAAGTAAAAATAGTGTCGTTGCTGCGATTATTTACAATTATGGCAATAGCGTCAGTTGCAATCTCATCCCAACGGGGAAAATAATTTAATGAATCTTTAAAATAATGCTCTTCTTTCAAGGTTAGCCCCCGCGTTACAATTACCATTCTTGTAAGGGAGTCCCTTAAAATATCCCTTAAACACTCCGCTTCCGGCTTATAATGCGCAATAATCTTTGCCCCCGGGTAAGACCCTTCAAACACTTTTATTTGCTCATCAATTACAGGTTTAAATGACTCATCCACACTAATATGAATTGTACCACTGGTGAGTGTATCAGTTACTCCAATAGGTTTTTTTGATTTACAACTGATCAACCCAACACACAAAATAAATAAAAATCCAATACTTATAGTTATACTTTTTCTCCTTTCTGTCTTCATCAGTTTATAAAATAATTTTTCTTGTAGCCCCTGTATATTCTAAACGCCCCATACAACCAGCATATGATAGCAAATATCTTAATTAAAACAGGGTCGTACTGGTTGATATAATTCCTGGTTAATCCAATGGGGAACATAAAAAAGAAGCCGGCAAGTACCATAAATGCACCCATGCCATAATTAGTAATCGTACGCATACGTATAATTCCTTTTTCTCTCGCGCTGAGTGGCTCTTTTTCAAATTCTTCCAATGACATATTTTTATTTTTTTAGCAAAAACCGTGAAGAATTATTTGGCTCAGTTTTTTCGGACTGGCAATTTACTGAAATAATTACGGAAAATTAACCTTCCGGAATAAACTTAACCGGAATAATATAATACACCGGCACATTCCGCCCTTTTGTTTTGCCAGGGTTCCATACAGGCATCTTCTTCAAAACCCTTAACACCTCCATATTGAATTCGCTTCCCCCATCCTGGATAAATTCAAAACCCTTCAGTTTTCCATCGTATCCGACTACAAACTTTACTTTCACGCTGATCATTTCTCCTGCCTCCAGGTCCCTTGGATTAGTTAGGTTCCTGACAAGGAATTTCCTGAGTGCTTCAATACCACCGGGATATTCCGGCATTATTTCCGGGTTTTCTATGGGCTTTGTTATATCCAATAGTGGTTCCCCAGGTATACCAGATCCCGCATTACCTTCTTCCCCGGTTGCTGAACCACCGGCTAATTGGATGCCTGGATTATTCGAAAGGATAACGGTGTTGCTGCCGACCGTCCTATCCTGCAGATCCTCCAACTTATCAGTAGAATCTTCATCGTCTGCAATAATCACAGCGCTTAACAATTTAACCGTAGATGAGGCAGTTTTGTTTATGGGCTTAATTAACCTGGGTCTTACTTCAGTTACGCGAGGCGCCGGAGTAATTTGGCTGAATCCCGGGTCCGAAACAATGAAAATGCCAGGTTTTGCTGCTTCAGGAAGATAGGCAAATGCAGAAAATATAGTTACCGCGGCGATCATTATTCCCAGGGCTTTAAACAACCGCCTGTTATAGCATTTGCGAAGCATATATGCGCCATAATCCTTATTTCTGTTTTCAAAAAGAATGTCCAGGACATCACTTTTCATTATTAATTCACTGTTCATAATGGTTGGTTTTGTTGTGAAAAAATTTGAATCAAAACCGGCGCCGTTTGCAATGAGATGCTTTTTAGTGTTAAATCCACAAAAGAACAATTTTCAAACAGAAGCTGTCAGAAAAGGGCAACGCCTTAAATTAGAGGCAAGGGTTAAATGCGAATAAATAAATATTTTCTCCCCCGGTTGGGAGATGGCTAACCTATTTCTTCCTGCTAACATCTTATATTTGCTCCATGAAAATTTTGATGGTATGCCTGGGCAATATTTGCCGAAGTCCGCTTGCTGAAGGAATTTTACAGGAGAAAATCAAAAAAGCAGGATTGAACTGGAAAGTGGATAGTGCAGGTACCAATGGATTTCATGAGGGGGAGCCACCTCACCAGCTTGCTCAAAAGGTTGCCAGAATGAAAGGGATCGATATTGCCAATCAAAAATGCAGGCGCTTTGTAAAAGAAGATTTTGACAGGTTCGATAAAATTTATGCGATGGCTGCGGATGTAATTGAGGAGATGAAATGGATTGGAAAAGAAAGGTATAACGATGCCATTGTTGAACTCTTCTTAAATGAATCCTACCCGGGAGAAAACAGGGATGTTCCCGATCCCTGGTTCGGAGAAGAGTCGGGCTACCATACCGTGTATGATTTATTAGAAGAAGGATGCGAATCAATAATAAAAAAATATGATTAAGGTTGTTTGAGTAAACTTCTCCCAATCATAAGGATTGGAGGACCCTATGGTACAGGTGACCTCCGGTATGCTACGCCGCCCTCCCTGCCTCACAAACTGGGTCAGTGACGGCGCTTTTCCTGGTGAGCCACTGGTGCCTGGTCTGTATTTTTGAGCTGATTTATTGATAATTAACAACTTTAGTTATCCACTATTCGGTACACTATTTATAAAAACTATTATAACTAAGAAACTGTCATGGCCAAACCAGCTATCCCACAGGGCACAAGGGATTTTTCTGCAGATGTGGTACGAAAACGCGATTATATCTTATCCACCATACGTGGCGCGTTTGAATTATATGGTTTTGAACCATTGGAAACACCGGCAATGGAGAATCTTGATACGCTCATGGGTAAATATGGCGAAGAAGGTGATAAGCTGATTTTTAAAATATTAAATAATGGAATCAGCAATCCAAAAAATTTTGAAAAAGCAAAAGCAGGTTTTGAAAAAGCTTTAACCGGGAAAAGTAGCAGTGAACTTACAGAAAGAGCCCTGAAATATGATCTGACCATACCCTTTGCAAGATATGTCGCCATGAATCATAATAAACTTACCTTCCCATTCAGGCGTTACCAGGTACAACCGGTCTGGCGTGCAGACAGGCCGCAAAAAGGACGTTATCGTGAGTTTACACAATGCGACGCGGATATAGTGGGAAGCACATCTTTATTAAATGAAGTGGAACTGGCAAATATTTACCACCTGGTTTTTAATAAACTGGGGCTTTGGGATTATGAATTAAAAATTAACAGCCGGAAAATTTTAACAGCACTCGCCGATCTCTGTGGTGGTGCCGCAAAAATGACTGATATAACTATTGCCATTGACAAATTAGACAAGATCGGGATAGCCGGAGTAAAAGAAGAACTACTGCTACGGGAACTTACGGAAGAACAGGTTGAAATAATAGAAAAATATTTATGCATTACGGGTAGCAACGAAGAAAAATTATCCCGGATTAAAGAACTTGTTGGAAATATTAAATCCGGCAGAGAAGGTATCCGGGAGGTCGAATTTTTATTCCGGCAAACCGGTAATATTAAAGTTGAAATTGATTTTACTTTAGCCAGGGGATTAAATTATTATACCGGGATAATCTTTGAAGCTAAAGCCCCCCCGGAGGTTCAAATGGGCAGCATTGGAGGCGGAGGGAGATATGATGACCTTACAGGTTTATTTGGTGTGCCGGACTTAGCGGGGGTGGGCATCAGTTTTGGTGTGGACCGGATATATGATGTGCTGGAAGAACTCGGCCTTTTTCCGGCCGAAGTACATTTTGGTACCCGGGCGATTTTTTTTAATATGGGTGAGGAGGAAAGCCGTTACGCCTTTCAAATTATGCAACAGTTGAGAGAAAAAGGCATTTCCTGCGAAATATACCATGAATTCGCAAAGATCAGCAAACAGTTTAATTATGCGCAGAAAAAGAAGATTGGATATGCCATCATCATAGGCAGTAAGGAAATAGAGCAGAATTATTGTCTGGTAAAAGATCTTGGTACCGGCCTGCAGGAAGTGGTAGTCTTTGAAAGATTATTTGAGTACTTTAACAAATAAAATAACAGGAATTATGAAAACGATTTCGAAATCAGGAGACAAGCACTGTAATAATGCAGACTCTGTGGCTTTATAATTCGTGCAATTCGTGCCTTCATAATTCGTGTAATTAAATAAAAATAACAGCATTTATAAAAAAAACATTTTATGCAAACAACCCATCTTTGTAAACTAATGATTATTGGTACAGCTGCAATTATATTTGCCTCCTGCACAAAAACCAATACACAAGGTAAATTAATACCAAAAGAAGCAGCCGTTGTAATCCTGTTGGATGGCAAATCCCTATCTTCCAAACTGCCCTGGGAGGAAATAAAGCAAAATCCATTATTCCTGGAAATGAGCAAGGATTCAAGTTTGCCCGCATCAATGAAAAGAATATTGGAAAACCCCGCAAACGCCGGAATAGATACCCAGGCAGATTGTATGTTTTTTGCCCTGAGGGATAGTATTGGCGGCTATATCGGTTTTGAAGGAAAAGTAAAGGACGAAAGTATTTTTAAAACATTCAATCAGCAAATGACTCAAAACGGGGCCGCTAGCGAAAAGGATGGCGTGCAGTATATCAGCAAATTTCCAGTTTGCGTAGGCTGGTCAAAAGAAAAATTCGTTTACATTGTCGACGCCCCCCAAATGTCGCAAATGGATGAACTTTCCAGGAGAATGATGAGGGATTCTATAAATATAAGCAGCGTTTCCGGAAGAGATATTGGAGCTGCCTGTAAAGCGGTTTTTGATTTAAAAGAAAATAACAGCCTTGGAAAAAACGAAAAATTCACAGGCTTAATGAAGGAAACCGGTGATATTCATTTCTGGATGAATACGGAAGAGCTAAGTAAAGGCGGATCTGCATTAAAGGCATTGTCGATGGTCAACCTGGATAAATTTTTCAAAGGAAATATCACAACAGCTACAATGTCTTTTGACAATGGCAAAATGGTGGTGAAGGCAAAATCATATGCCGGTGAAGAAATACTTAGTCTATATAAAAAATATAGTGGTGGAAAGATAAATGAAGATCTGATCAGGCGGATGCCGGGCAAGGATGTTGTGGCAATAATGGCTCTAAATTTTAAACCCGGGGCTATCAGGGAATTAATTAAGATGACGGGACTGGATGGCCTGATAAATCTTGGGGTTGAGAAGTTAGGCTTTAGCATGGACGATTTTATAAAGGCCAATAAGGGAGATATCCTTTTTGGATTATCAGACCTGGTCATAAAGCCGGATACTGCTTCTTTTAAGTTTAAAGACCAGGAAGAAAATATGTCCATCTCACAAAAGCCAAACTTCAATTTTATTTTTTCGGCATCCATTGGTGATAAAGAATCATTTAATAAACTCCTGAACGCTGGTAAAAAAATAGGAGAGTCACAATTTAGTGATAACGGCAAATCCCCGGTCTCGTTCAATTCAAATGGTACCTATTTTGTGTTGAGCAATAACAAACAAAATGTTGACCAGTACCTTGGGGCCGCAACCGGTGATTTTGCCTTTATCCCTAAAATAAGTGGAGAGCCTTTCGGCGGTTACCTGAATATTCAATCCCTTTTAAAATCATTCGGGAACCTTGCTTCAAAAGACAGCTCCGCTAAAATAGCCTATGATGCATCCCTGAAAATGTGGGATAACATTATATGGAAGGGCGGGAACTACAGTGATGGCGGCATATTGCAAACTTTTGAAATTAACCTGGTAGACAAAACTACCAACAGCCTGAAGCAATTGAATCAATATGCAGCAAAATTAAGTGAGTTATTTAGGGACCAAAGAAGAAAGCATCAGGAAGGGATAATGGCATTCCAGGATTTCGAATCAAAAACTGGAACACAGGTTTATCCACCAACTAAAACAAAATAAATCACGTTAATAACATGTTCCCAATACGGTTAAAAGCTGGTAAAATTTCGCTTAAAGGAACTAAGTTTTTCAATGAAAACGTTTAGATTTTTTCTTTTGGGCCATCAAAAATATAAGGGAGGTGCAGAAGTCATTTTTAGACAGGCTCTATTCGTGTCCATTCGTGTATTCCTGGCAATTAAATCTGCATGGTAAAAGCAAAAATCATTTTTAAACAGCTTCAAAAAGTGGCCGGAACTCCTATAGTGCACGACTGTCCACCGAAATCGAGCCGCACCGGCCTCAATAATGGAAACGCGAATTTCATTTTTAGACGCCTTCATACCATTTGGTAGATTTTTAATATTTATTCATGCAAATATTATTACAAAAAGTTTTACCATATTTTATTGAAGAAAATAAAGTGGATGATTCACAGGTATGGAATAAGACAATTTCATTTAGCAAAGGAGAAAATATACATATCATCGCTCCAAGCGGCAGGGGAAAAACAACCCTGATCCATTTTTTGTATGGCCTGAGAAACGATTACAAAGGAAATATTTCATACGATTCCAATGACATCAAAAATTTTGATTCAGAAAAATTTTCAGTGTGGCGCAAACAACATATCAGTATCGTGTTCCAGGACCTTAGATTATTTACGGAACAAACCGTGCTGCAAAACCTGGAAATAAAAAGATCATTATTTCCATATCATACAGAAAATAATATTGTATCAATGGCTAATAGATTAGGCATCGGAAACAAACTCCATCAACTTTGTAAATCCTGCAGTTATGGCGAACAACAACGGATCGCAATCATCAGGGCACTGCAACAACCTTTTGATTTTTTATTGCTTGATGAACCGTTTAGCCACCTGGATGAGCTTAACCGGAAAAAAGCGATGGAGTTGATGGAAGAAGAAAACACGCAAAGAAATGCCACCATCATTTTAGCCGACCTGAGAGAAATAACCTATTTTAAATCTGAAAGAACCCTGCATCTTTAGTTGATAATTGATAATTGATAATTGATAATTCTTTTAATTTATGTCTTTACAAATTGTGGGTAAATCCTGTGAAGGTCAGAAACTTTGACCTGAAAAAATTTTCAATTATCAATTATCAATTAAAAAAATTATCAATTAAAAAAATTGTCAATTAAAAAAAATATTCTTTTCATCCCGTTTGCACGAAAAAGAAGAAGCTTTGCCCTGAAAAAATTATCAATTATCAATTATCAATTATCAATTAAAAGAATTATCAATTAAAAAAA
>JBDTWP010000286.1:0-9313 GCA_040006615.1 Ferruginibacter sp. | reverse complement strand
CAAAGGTTTTAAGCTTCTCCTTTAATTCGTCCTGTTTTTTATGTTCGATCACTTCACTTTCCAGGTGTTTTAATGTACCTACTCCATTGGTGTCATGCACCTCTTTAAAACCTGCGTCTTCCAGTGCATCAAATAATACTACCTGTCGTTCAATATATTGAATAAAACGAAATAAAAGGTCCAGCCTTTCTTGCGGAAGGTGGTAGGTGGTATGTCTTGAAAAAAAATCTTCAATGATTTCTGTAGGACTTTGCTTTTTCTTGTATCCTTCTTCGCAATTATTCAGCAAAAGCGATAATAGAATACCTGTTTTTTCAATACGGTGAAACGGGAGTGAAGTAAAGAGGCTATTATACAATTGAAACTTGATTCCTACCAAATTTTTAAAATGCTGCAAGCCCCGGGATGACTGATGATCCATATTCAATATTTTTTAAAGAATTGTAATAATGCTGGCAGCAATACAAGTAAAGCATGAAAATACTTTAAAATTTTCAAATACTTCCGTTCAATTACATTTAAATCCCTAATTTAGTGCGCACAAAAGCGGTTAAAGTGAATTTACATATCTTTCCAGGCAAAATTTCCATAGCTGCACCTGCAACCGGTACCACTATTACAATCCCTGCTACAATCACCCGTTAAGGGTTGTACAATTTCATATCACTATTGGGCTACGGGCTTTTTTCAGGGGAAATATTATTGGTATTTACTATTTACATTTACAAACAAATAAAAAGTCATGCAGGTTTTAAAGTTTGGGGGAAGTTCAGTTAAAAACACAGAAAATATTAACAAAGTAATCGCCATCGTACATGAAAAAATTAAGCATGATAAAACGATTGTGGTAGTATCCGCCCTTGGCGGTATTACAGATATTTTATTAAGCTGCAGTACTCTCGCATCGGAAGGAAAGGAAATATACAGGGAAAAATTGCAGGAAGCGGAACTACGACACCTTCAAACAACTAAAGAGCTAATTCCCATTACAAGACAAAGTAGTGTACTAAGTGAAGTAAAACGATTGTGCAATGAAATTGAAGATATCTGTAAGGGTATTTTTTTATTGAAAGAATTATCAGAACGCACAAAAGACAGGATCCTGAGTTATGGTGAGATATTATCTTCAAAGATCATTGCAGCGAGATTTGAATGTGACTGCGATGGCAGTGAATGGATAGATTCGAGGGATATTATTATTACCAATTCCAATTTTGGCGCGGCAGTAGTGGATTTTACAACTACAGATAAAAAAGTAATTAAATATTTCCAGGAATCTGCTTCATCCCTGTACGTCCTGCCCGGTTTTATTTCATCAGATGCAAATGGAGCCAATACTACGCTGGGCAGGGGAGGATCTGATTATACCGCTGCGATAATCGCCGCTGCCTTAGATGCGGACGTGCTCGAAATATGGACTGATGTTTCTGGAATGATGACTGCAGATCCAAGGCTGGTAACCAACGTAAAGATAATTCCGCAGATATCTTACCAGGAAGCGATGGAACTTTCACATTTTGGAGCTAAAGTTATTTACCCGCCAACCATACAACCGGTAAGCAGCAAAGGAATTCCTACCTGGGTGAAAAATACTTTCGCTCCGGAGGATAGGGGAACTGTTATACAAAATGGAAAAACTGTAAACGGAAGCAGTATTAGCGGTATCTCGAGCATTAATGATATATCATTGCTGAGCCTGGAAGGAAGTGGCATGGTAGGTATTCCCGGATTTTCCAAAAGATTATTTGAAGCTTTAGCCACAAAGAAGATTAACGTGATCCTTATTACCCAAAGTTCTTCCGAACATTCCATTTGTGTGGGTATAGATTCAACAAATGCAGATGATGCAAAGAGCTCAATAGATGAGGCTTTTGCTTACGAAATAGCAACAAAAAAAGTAGATCCGATCATCGTGGAAAGGGACCTGGCCATTGTAGCGTTGGTTGGTGATAATATGAAGAGTCACCCGGGTATTAGTGGTAAAATGTTTGGTAACCTGGGGCGTAATGGTGTAAACGTAAGGGCTATCGCCCAGGGCTCTTCAGAAAGAAATATTTCCGCGGTGATCTCCACCCATGATGTAAAGAAAGCGATTAATGTTTTACACGAAGAGTTTTTCGAGACCGTATATAAGGAAATAAACCTATTTATTGCTGGCGTTGGTAATGTAGGGAGTAAATTGGTTGCTCAAATTCTGAAACAACAAAGGTACCTGCAGGAAAAGCTGCACTTAAAAATAAACGTAGTGGGTTTGGGCAACAGTAAAAAAATGCTTTTCAATGATGGAGGAATTAACCTGGCAAACTGGAAAGAATTATTAGCCAATGGAATGGTAATGAATATGCAGGATTTTATTGATACCATCCTGGCAAAAAATTTACGTAATGCCGTCTTTGCTGATGTCACGGCAAATGAACTGGTTGCTTCCTGTTATGATCAATTACTGCAAAAAAGCATTTCAGTCGTAGCATGTAATAAAATCGCTTGTTCTTCAGGATTTGCCTATTATACCCAACTGAAAAAGTTATCAACAGAATTTAATGCCCAATTTATTTTTGAGACCAATGTAGGGGCTAGTTTACCGGTAATTGTGTCGTTGAACGACCTGCTGCGCAGTGGTGATAATATACATACGATGGAAGCTGTTTTAAGTGGTACGCTCAATTTTGTATTTAATAATTACAACGGTAAAAAAAGTTTTGCTTCTGTTGTAAAGCAGGCCCAGGAGGAAGGTTATACAGAGCCGGACCCAAGGTTGGATTTAAGTGGCAAAGATGTGATGCGCAAAATAATGATCCTTTCGCGCGAGGCGGGAGAAAAAATGGAAATGGAAGATATTACCAACAATTCCTTTATGCCGCCTGCGTGTATGGAAGGTTCAGTAGAAGACTTTTACACGGCTATGGAAGAACATGAAGAACATTTTAAGGAATTATATATGAAAGCGGCGTCGGCTGGTAAAAAATTAAAATTTGTAGCTAAATATGATAAAGGAAAAGCGTCCGTAGGTTTACAGCATATTGATCCGCATCATGATTTTTACCATTTATATGGTAAAGATAATATTGTACTGTTTTATACAGACCGCTATGTGGATCAGCCATTGGTAATAAAGGGAGCTGGTGCAGGGGCAGATATTACTGCATCGGGTGTATTTGCGGATATCATACGTACAGGAAGGATATAGGTTGGTAAACTCCTTATCCGGCCTTAGATTAGTTGATAATTGATTATTGATAATTGATAATTTGTTCCGGTTTTGAACCATTCAACAGTTGATGCGGGTACTATTAAAATAGCTCTGCTGACACCGAAAGGCTGTAATAGAATAACCGGTAACAGACGAATAAAATTATGGATCCTGATATGCAAAGTGATGACAAAATAAGTACAGTATTTGATGCTGTCAGGGAAAAGAGCGTTGAAGTTTTAGCGCCCGGCACGGTGGCGAATCTTGTTTGTGGCTTTGATGTACTTGGAATGTGCCTGAATGAACCCAATGACCTGATGGAAATAAAATTGCTGGATGAAAAGAAGATCATTATTCATAGCGCCGACGGCTACCCTTTGCCTTCAGAACCGGCCCAAAATACTGCTGGTGCACCACTATTGGAAATGATCAAAGAACTGGACAGGTCGGTTGGTTTTGAGGTTACTATTCATAAGCATATAAAACCGGGCAGCGGAATAGGGTCCAGCGCGGCAAGTGCGGCCGGTTCGGTGGTGGCTGCCAATCATTTACTGGGGAATATTTTTTCAAAAAAGGACCTGGTGCGATTTGCCATGTTTGGTGAAAAAGTTGCCTCGGGTGTAAAGCATGCCGATAACGTGGCACCCTGCATCTACGGTGGTGTTACATTGATCCGGAGTATCCATCCGTTGGACATTATTCCGATTCCCTCCCCTGATCTTTTTGTAACGATCGTACATCCGCAAATTGAAGTACGCACCAAAGATGCAAGGCAGATCTTACGGAAAGAAGTTTTACTCAAAGATGCGATCAGGCAATGGGGCAATATTGCGGGCCTGGTAGCAGGTTTTATGAAAGGGGATCTTGATCTGATAGGGCGTTCATTGGAAGATGTGATCATTGAACCGGTTAGAAGTATACTAATCCCGGGCTTTGATGAGGTAAAAAGCAAGTGTAAGGAAGCAGGTGCATTGGGTGGTGGCATTTCAGGTTCGGGACCATCGATTTTTATGCTGAGCAGGGATGAGGCTACTGCGATTCAGGTGGAAACAGCGATGAAAAATATTTACGACAGGATCAGCCTGGATTACCATACTTATGTGACTACTATCAATACCACGGGTGTAAAAATTTTACTGAATTAGGAATAAAAATTAAGAATGCCCTTGCTTCAAATTATCAATTATCAATTATCAATTATCAATTAATTAATGAAGTATTTCAGTACCAATCGTCAGTCACCAGTCGTAGATTTTAAACAGGCTACAATCAACGGGCAGGCACCTGATAAGGGGCTATATTTTCCTGAACGGATACCCGCCGTTCCAAAAGAATTAATTGAAAATATCACCCAATACCCGAACGAAGAAATTGCTTTCCAGGTAATGCAGCCTTATGTAGGCAACACCATTCCTGAAGATGAGTTTCGCAGAATTGTAAGTGAAACCATCAATTTCGACATCCCGTTGGTTAAAGTTACCGCGGATATTTTTTCATTGGAATTGTATCACGGACCTACGCTGGCTTTTAAAGATGTTGGTGCCAGGTTTATGAGCCGCTGTCTTGGTTATTTTGTAAAAGAGCAGCAGCAAAAGGTAACAGTTTTAGTGGCCACATCGGGTGATACAGGGGGTGCGGTTGCCAATGGCTTTTATGATGTAGAAGGAATAGAGGTGGTAATATTATATCCATCGGGTAAAATAAGTTCCGTTCAGGAAAAGCAGTTAACCACGCTGGGCAAAAATATTCATGCATTGGAAGTAACTGGAACTTTTGACGATTGCCAGCAAATGGTTAAGCATGCGTTTACGGACCCTGCGCTCAGCGGGAAATTGTTTCTCACCTCGGCTAATTCCATCAATGTAGCCCGATGGTTACCGCAGCAGTTGTATTATTTCTTTGCTTACAAACAATGGGCAGATAAAAATAACCCACCGGTGATATCTGTTCCCAGTGGAAATTTCGGTAATATTTGCGCAGGCATCCTGGCCCATTTGTCGGGCCTGCCGGTTCGGCATTTTATCGCAGCCTGCAATTCAAATGATACAGTACCGTCATTTATGCTTACAGAAAAATATGAGCCTAAGCAGGCAATAGCTACCATCTCCAATGCAATGGATGTAGGCAATCCCAGCAATTTTATCCGTATGCTCGAATTATTTCATCACCAGTTTAAAGATCTGCGAAACATACTGAGTAGCTGCAGTATCTCAGATGATGAAACAAGAGCCACAATAAAATCAGTTTACCAGGCCAACCATTATCTAACCGACCCTCACGGAGCAGTTGGATTCAGGGCATTACAGGATTATTTACAAATGCATCCGGACCAGAAGGGCATTGTATTGGAAACCGCGCATCCCGTAAAATTTTATGGAGTCGTGGAAGCCGCGATTGGCGGGCCTGTGCCCATACCTGCCTCAATTCAGCAACAATTGCGGTTGGAAAAGAAAACTACTGAAATAGGTGCGGATGGCGATTTGTTGAAAGCTTTTTTATTGGGGCTGGCCCCTGGCTCTACCAGGTAGCAGGGAGTTCTTCCCGGTATGTATTGAACCAGGTAAACCGGTTATTAATAATTTGTCATAAACAACCGGCCAGGCCTTCAACTGGTTTAATGGATGCTCCCCCCGGCTGCGACGGGGCGGGAGAAGGCAATTTTTGAATTATTTTATCACCATGAAGAAAATTAAAAAGAGATGTCTGCCGGTACTCATAGCAATTTGCGTTTTGTATCTCCTGCTCCTAATCCCGGATTCAAATAAAACTGCCATTATTAAGGCAACGGAAAAACCTTTTGCCTGGAACAGGGATGATTTGTGGCTTCAACTGGAAAATGATTTTAAGCAGGCCAGGCAACAGTCAAAAGAAAAAACAGATTCCGCTATTCATACCCTATTTGCTGTGCAGGAAACATTATATGATAAAAATCAATACGGTAATATAATATCTACTGATACAGGTTTCAACTCCGTGTCGGGCAACTTTTTTTCATTAGCTTCACTGATTGCTGCTGAACCCTTACAAAGGGACTCCTTTATACACTTGTACAATAAAATACGAAGGCAGGTAAAACTTCAATCACAGCAATGGGATATGAATGATAAGGGGGTACGCAACCTTGTGTACCAGCAATTGTATGGTATGCGGGCAGCCGTAGAAGAAGTGTTATTGCAAACTGACCATACTGCATTTGACCCGGTTATGAGGGTAAAAGATGAACCATCTGTAACTCCATTTACCAATATCTTTGGCATCAGGGTGCATAGCGGCGACCTCCTGGTTTCAAGAGGTGGAGCGGAAGTTTCTGCATTGATTTCAAGAGGCAATGACTTCCCGGGCAATTTTTCTCATGTGGCGCTGATCTATGTTGATGAAAAGAATATTCCTTACTTAATTGAGGCCCATATTGAAAAAGGGGTGGCTATTTCTTCAGTAGAACAATATATAAAAGATAAAAAACTCCGCTTCATGGTATTAAGACCACGGGCTGATTTATTACAACTGAAGCAGGACCCGATGCTTGCCCAAAAGGCGGCCAAATTTGCCTTTGATGAGGCAAATAAACGGCATATTCCTTACGACTTTAAAATGGATTTCAAAGATTCCTCGGCTATGTTTTGTTCTGAAGTTGGTTCATATGCTTATAGAAAAAAAGGCATTCAATTATGGCAGGCCGTATCTACCATTTCTTCGCAGGGCGTGGTAAACTGGTTGAATGCTTTTGGAGTAGAAAATTTTGTAACACAAATGCCTTCGGATCTTGAATATGACCCCCAGTTAAGCATAGTGGCAGAATGGCGCAACGGGGAAACAATGTATAAGGACCATATGGATAATGCGGTAATGGATGTATTGCTGGAAGAAGCTGACAAAGGGAGACGGATCATTTATTCAACCTGGAATTTACCTTTGGTGAGGATAATTAAGGGATGGTGCCTTCTAAAAAATTATTTGGGAATGCCTGCAATAATACCGGAAGGTATGAGCGCTACACAGGCATTGAAAAACCAATATTTTGTAGAAATGTATAATAAGCTAAGCGGGGAAACAAAGGGGTTAAGTGACCAGTTCATTAAAGCAAACCATTACAGGCCACCTTACTGGCAGTTAGTAAACCTGGCACGTACAGCCAATGAAAAGATCAAAGGCAGCTAAAGTGCAGCCGCCTGTTCTTCAATATCACTCATATTAATTCCGGAGTGACTTTCGTCATAAATGCAGGCACCGTTTTTGATCAGCAAAACCTGGGGAGATTTATGAAACACGGAAAATTCTTCGGCTATTTTATTGGAGATTTCCCGGTTCCTGAGGAGGTCGAGAAAATAAAAATCAACGTTTCCGGGAGAAGAACTTCTTTCCAAACGATACTTAACAACTCCGCTGACAGCGCATCTTGTGCTGTGTTTAAAGATTAATTGGGGCTTTTTATTTGACTGTTCCTTAATATCGACCAATTGTGATTCTTTTGTTAATTCTATCCAATCCATTTACCAATCCGTTTTTTTAGTGAATTATCCTTTCGGTCATTGGACAGCCTGAACCTCTTCTGCTGGCTCCGCAGGAAGAAAATATGACAATTCCGGTTATGAGCATGATTAACAATAATAAATTTTTTTTCATAATGTGTATATTATTTGATTGTATTTCTATTTTTGTGGTGTTATTTATGTTTTTTGGATTGCAAATATACAAAACCTGTACCTTAGGGCATAAATTATAACGATTTCAGTATTAAAAGTTAACTTGCTAACTGTTATCGTTGCAAAATCATGCCAGGCTTGTTGGCGAAGCACATCCCTACTAAACTGTTTTTTCCGGATTTTAGTGTGTGATTCAAAAATAAATATTTAGTCTCTATATTATTATAAAAATACCTTTAAAATAAAAATCTGCAAATGTCCCTATTATTAACCCGTCCAATAGCGTTTATTGATTTAGAAACCACTGGCATAAATCTTTCTACAGACAGGATTGTGGAAGTTGCAATGATAAAAATCCTTACTGATGGAACCAGGCAGGTAAAAAGAAAACTCATTAATCCGGGGATACCCATTCCACCTTCTTCAACGGAGATACATGGAATTACAGATGCAATGGTAAAAGATGCACCTACATTTAAGCAGAGTGGAAATGAGCTGAAACAATTTATTGAGAACTGTGATATGGGAGGTTATAACAGCAACCGGTTTGATATTCCCATGTTAATGGAAGAATTTTTACGTGCCGGAATGGAAGTAGATCTCAGTACAAGGAGAATGGTTGACGTGCAGCATATTTTTTATACCATGGAGCCACGCACCCTTACGGCTGCCTACAAATTTTATTGTGAAAAGGAATTGATAGATGCGCATAGCGCTGAAGCAGATGTAAATGCAACCATTGATGTTTTATTGTCGCAGATCACGCGCTATCCGCAGCTCGGCAATTCCATTGATTCAATCCTCGGAACGATTGGCGAGGATAAAGTAGTGGACTACGCCCGCCGGTTTTTATTCGATGATAAGGGTGTGGAAGTATTCAACTTTGGTAAACACAAAGGAAGGCCCGTGGTAGATGTATTAAAGGCTGAACCCCAGTACTATGACTGGATGATGAGGGGTGATTTTCCACTCCACACCAAGCAAAAACTTACGGAAATATTAAATCGAACCCTGTTAAAAAATAACTAAATTAGTGGGATGAAAAATTTGGCAGGATTGGTTAACTGCACAATTTGTAAATTCGTTCAAACAGTATCAAAATAATTTTTGGAAAAGTTAGTTATCATACCTACTTATAACGAAAGTGAGAACATCGAAATTATTATCGCTGCTGTGATTGGATTGCAACAAAATTACCATGTCTTAATCATTGATGATGGTTCTCCGGATGGCACGGCTAACCTGGTAAAATCATTATTTTACAAATATCCCCAGCAATTATTTTTAGAAGAACGTAAAGGTAAATTAGGGCTGGGTACTGCATATATTCACGGGTTTCGCTGGGCACTGGAAAAAGGGTACCAGTTCATTTTTGAAATGGATGCTGATTTTTCTCATAATCCCAGGGATCTCGAAAGCTTATATAAGGCGTGTAAAAATGGAACGGATGTAACGGTCGGTTCAAGATATGTAAAAGGAG
>JBDTWP010000285.1:0-9316 GCA_040006615.1 Ferruginibacter sp. | reverse complement strand
TATTGAAATTTTCTAGCACTTTTTATTCGAGGCCGCTTTCATATACTAATTGCGAGCGTTTCACCTTATTCTATAATGAATTATTGTTAAAGAATATTATTAATTAATTCCCGAAAATTATGAAGCTATCGTTATCACAAAGAATAGCAGGGAGATCTTATTCATCTCTTATCAATCAAATCCAATGTAATGATGCCTCAATTTCAGTATTATTAAGGAATCCTTTCTTATGAAGGGCGGCTGATTAAAAGTATTGCCGTGTTTATAAAAAAATTATTCCGCATTTTATTATTTCCGGGTTTCAGGGTAATGCAAAAGCAATATAATAGTCTCCGGCTTTGGTGCGTTGGCGACCTCCGCCGCCGGCAGCAATTACCACATACTGCTTTCCATCAACTTCGTATGTGGCAGGCGTAGCATAACCACCACAGGGCAATTGATATTCCCAGAGTATTTCCCCTGTACTCTTATCAATGGCTCTGAATTTTTCGTCCTGGGATGCTCCAATAAAAATTAAGCCTCCTGCAGTTACTATGCCACCGCCGAATAATTGAGTACCCGTATTGGGATGCCCTTTTGCGGCTAGTTCGGGAAATTGTCCTAACGGGATTTTCCAGGCTATTTCTCCCGAATTCAGATTGACTGCATTCAATGTGCCCCAGGGCGGTTTCACACCCGGGTATCCATCTTGATCTTTTAATTGTATGACACCTTTCAGGCTATATCTTTTCCGGGTCACCTGGTTAATAGCGCCTGGACTGGTCTCCGATTTCCTAACCTTGTAAAGTCTTTTGTCATCCTGGTTGAATAAAAATGCAATGATGGCTTCTTTATCCTCTTCTGGTAAAATATTGAATGAAGGCATCATGCCTTTTGGCTTTTGAAGTAACAGTTTAACATCGTCGGGCTTCAAACGGATTCCAATATTTAATAGCGGTGGGAAAGAATAATTTCCTTTTTTATCGGCACCATGACAAACAGCACAATTTTTCCCGTAAAATATTTCACCAGCTTTAGTCATTGGCATATTTAATAAATCTTCCCTTTTAACTTCCTTCTTTTCAACTAACTGGATGATATTAGGAATGTCATTTATCCCAACGTACATCATCCCGGTTTCCATATCAACACAGGCACCACTCCATTCTGCACCGCCTCTCATTCCAGGCATTTGAATAGTTCCGGTAATTGAAGGAGGGAGATAAATATTGCCCCACGCATATTTTTTCGCCTCATTCAATACAAATTCATGTGCTTCGGGTGAAATATCAGTGATTACACTTTCATCAAAGGTTTGCCTGCAAAGCGGTAAAGGTTTAACGGGGATGGGTTGGGTAGGCCAGCTTTGTTCTCCCGGCATTTTGGAAAAAGGCACCCATTTTTCTTCAATAGGGAAGAGAGGCTTGCCAGTTTCCCTGTTGAATAAAAAAATATAGCCCTGTTTGGTGATTTGCGCTACGGCGTCAACCATTTTACCGTTCTGTTTTAGGGTTATTAAGTTTGGCGGAGCTGGCAGGTCATAATCCCACAAATCATGATGAGATGTCTGGTAATGCCAGATGAGTTTTCCCGTGGCAGCTTCCAATGCGATAACAGAATTGCCAAACAAATTTTTCCCGGTACGTTCCCCTCCATAAAAATCATAAGCAGCCGCGCCTGTAGCAGCAAATACAATTCCTCTTTTGGAATCAATGCTCAGGCCCGACCAGGCATTGCAACCACCAATTGTCTTATAACCTTCTTTTGGCCAAGTATCATATCCAAATTCACCTGGTTCAGGAATCGTGTGAAATATCCATTTCCTTTTACCTGTTCGCACATCATAGGCCCGAATATGTCCCGGGGAGCCATCGTAATCCTCACTTACGGAGGACCCCATAATGAATAAGTCCTTATAGATGATTCCCGGCGAAGTATTTTGCACATCTTCATGATGTTCTATGCCAGCATGGTTTCGTAATTCTTTGTTGAGATCTATATAGCCGCTGTCGCCGAAACTCATTATTTGCCTGCCTGTTATGGCATCCAACGCAATCAATTTATTTGATTCAAACATGAAAATCCTTTTATCGTTGCTGCTCTCCCAATAAGTCAATCCCCGGCTGACACCTCCCTCTTTACTGTTTTTGTCGTAAGGGTTATACACCCATAATTGCTTTCCTGTTTTTGCATCAAGTGCAAAGGTCTTAAGCCTGGGAGAAATACAGTATAAAATTTCATTTACGATTATCGGGCTGGCCTCCATACTGAAGTAATCGGATTTATCACCGGAATTATAAGTCCAGGCCACTTTAAGCTGCTTTACATTTCCTTTATTTATCTGGTTGAGCTGAGAATAGGCATTGCTGCCTTCATCTCCCCGGTATGTTTCCCAAGTTGTGTGAGTATTTCTATTTTCCCAACGGCAACCCAGAAAGGGAAAAGCAGTTATTATTAAAAAGCATTTTAAAAGGGGAAGGCTTAATTCACGCATAGTATTAAAAAACTTTCAAAACATAAGGGAAGTAAAGAATTATAACAAATCGAAATTACTCTTTTGTTTTCTTTTTATAAAACAAATTTATTTTACCTTACTTTGTTATGATAAATTAGAAAATAACTGTAAATTTATTTTTTCAAATGAGCTGGGTTGTAGAAGGGTATCGGACAGGGTAAAACTGACAACATGTTGTTATTATTCTTTTTGTTGTTTCTTATTAATAGGAAAAATCTTTTGTACAAGGAACATATTTAAATCAACCACATAGAAACATAGGAAACATAGGTGCTTTTCTTAACTCACCCGACGGCAGGGTTTTTAACCGCTGACGGGGTTGAAGGCCGGGAAAAGACGTCGGTCAGGGTCAGTCTTAATCTGGAAATGCAGAAGAATTATTTATTATGAATTAGTTTAATCCGGCGCTTTGGATAATTTAAAACTTATGCGTATAAACCGATCAGAAAGGCTTCAAAAAAAAGAGGGTCTCATACTCATTGTAGTATTTTTGGGATTGTTTTTTGCACAATGGCCCAATTATGCCTTTACACAAGGCAAAGTTTCTGATGACCGGAAAAAGATTATAGTACAAATCCTTGATGTAAATGGCAGGACGACGGCTGCTAAAATCAGGGTAACAGCTCAGGATTCAATTTACTATGCCCCGGATGGTCATCTTAGTGATTTTATCGTAGGTGAAACCGGCGGAGATGCAATGTTGGCCAACAACAGGAGGTTTGCTTATGTGGAAGGAACATTTAAAATGAATCTTCCTGTTACTAACCTGAGATTTGAAGTGATTAAAGGTTTTGCTTATCGTTTCACTGACAGTGCGATCCTTATTTTACCAACTACCGATTCTGTGATCATTCGATTGGAAAAATGGTTTGATTTTGGCAAAGAAAAATGGTATAGTGGTGATCCGCATGTACATTATATTGATCCGGTCACGGCTTTCCTGGAAATGAAAGCAGAGGATTTGAATGTGTGCAATATATTAACCTCAGATTGTACCACTGACCAGGAAAATTTCCGGGGGGCAACTGATCCAATTTCAGATTCTGAACATCTCATTTATGTAAGCCAGGAATTCCGCGAAGATCAGCTGGGACATATGAATTTATTGAACCTGAAGAAGCTGGTTGAACCTGTTAAGACGATGCGTGCATACCAGTATCCCCTCAATATGCAGGCCTGTGATGAAGCGCATGCACAGGGAGGGCATGTGTCCTGGGCGCATTTCGCAGCGTGGCCGGGATTGGAAGGCCCTCTGGCCATTGTTATGAAAAAAGTTGATGCAGTTGAAATATTAAGTACAATCGATCCTTTTTGCGAGCCAATATTTGTTTCAGAAGTGGTACCTGACCTGCGAATGAATTCAGGGTTAAGGCTATGGTACCGGCTTTTAAATTGCGGGTTGAAGATCCCTGCAACTGCGGGAACAGATAGAATGACAAACAGGGTTTCTGTGGGATCCAACCGGGTTTATGCGCTCGTAAAAGGAAGGTTCAGTTATAAGACCTGGATAGACGCGCTGAATAAAGGAAGCAGTTTTATTACCAATTCCCCTTTTCTCATTTGCCATGCAGATAATAAAAATCCCGGAGAGGAAATCCACATGTCCGGAAATAAAACAGTGACAATCACTGCGGAAATGTGGAGCCAGTTACCCGTGGACAGGCTCGAAATTATTGCCAACGGGGAGGTGATTGCGGAAAAGATTATTGAAAAGGGGAAGCAATATGCAAAACTGGAAATTAAATACAAGCCAGTTAAAAGCACCTGGATTGCTGCAAGGGCTCAACAGTTTAACCAGGAAGATACAAGGAGTGGAGTGAGTTTTACCCAACGCCGTGATTTTGGAGGCGGGGCCACCTTGCTTAACAGGTATTATGGAACCCTGAGACCCCAGACAGCTTTTGCCCATACCAACCCGGTTTATGTAATAAAGGATCATCAGCCAATTCATTCGAATGAGGATGCGGCCTATTTTGTCAAATACCTTCAAAACTCGATCTCCTGGCTTCAGCAATCAGGCCGCTTTCCTTCGGAGAAGGCAAAACAAGAGGTGATTGCGGCTTTTGAAAAGGGGATCAAGGAGTACAGTTATTTAATTGATAATTGATAATTGATAATTGATAATTTTTTCGAATCGGGGAGTTTTTAGTAATAGGATGATGTGTTGATTTAATTGATAATTGATAATTGATAATTGATAATTTTTTCAAATCGAAAAGCTTTTGGTAAATGGATGATGTGTTGAGTGGAACTGTAATACATTTTTTATTTGATATTTGATAATTGATAATTTCTAGTTGGCTACCAGTTTTAGATATTTATTTTCATTTTCCCGGAATTATTAAAGGGCCAGCATTAGATAAAGCATCTTTGTCCTGAAGGAATTATCAATTATCAATTATCAATTATCAATTAAATTAACTATCAATTAAATTAACTATCAATTAAATTAATTATCAATTAAAATATTATGACAATCAATAAAGCCGGCAATAGTTATGTTAATAAACTTGCAATAATTGCTTCCCTTGGGGGCTTTTTGTTTGGTTATGATACAGCAGTAATTTCCGGAACAATTAATTTTGTTACCTCCCAGTTTCAGCTGGATGCGAGTGGTACGGGGTGGTATGTCAGTTCGGCATTGGTGGGTTGCATCCTCGGAGTTTCGATTGCAGGTATTTTGAGTGACAAATATGGCAGAAAAAAAATGCTCATTTTATCCGCGCTCTTTTTTGGTGTATCTGCTATTGGATGTGCTTTTGCAATTGGGTTTACTGACCTTGTTATATACCGTTTAATTGGGGGTCTTGGTATCGGTGTTGCATCCATGTTGTCTCCCCTTTATATCTCAGAGTTGTCGCCATCGCATAAAAGAGGCAGGCTCGTAGCTCTATATCAATTCGCAATTACGGTGGGTATACTTTGCTCTTATTTCTGCAATGCTTATTTACTAAAGCTTTCACATTCCGAATCTTTGACACAGACAACCGGTTTACTGAATAAGATCATGGTGACTGAAGTGTGGAGGATCATGCTGGGAACCTCCATTGTGCCGGCACTTTTATTTTTATTCCTGTTACTGCTTGTGCCTGAAAGTCCAAGGTGGCTGACAATAAATGGTGATGAACCGGGAGCATTCCGTATTCTGAAAAAAATTGTTTCGGAGGAGGAAGCGCAAAAAGAGATCGGGGATATCAAAACAAACCTTCAGCACGACACAGGGGGATTTGGTATACTGTTCAAAGGTGGCTTTAAACTGGCAATGATCATTGGAATTTCTTTAGCCTTTCTTACGCAGGTGAGCGGCATCAATGCAATCATCTATTATGGCCCGAAAATACTGGAAGAGGCCGGACTTCCCATTGCAGACGCTTTAGGTGGCCAGGTAGTGATAGGAATAGTAAATGTACTGTTTACACTCATTGCTATCTGGAAAATTGATCAACTCGGCAGAAAGCCATTGCTGCTTGCGGGTGTTATTGGTATCATTGCATCATTGACCATTATTGGTTCGTTGTTTTATTTTAATATCACAAACACTTACATGCTTTTATTTTTTATATTGTTGTTTATCGCCTGCTTTGCATTTTCTTATGGCCCGGTTGCCTGGGTGCTGCTTTCTGAAATTTTTCCGGCAAAGATCAGGGGCAAGGCTATGTCTCTGGCAACATTTTCATTATGGATCGGAACCGCATTGGTAGGGCAGCTTACGCCGGTATTTCTTGAAGTGCTTAAACCGGCCGGAACTTTTTGGTTATTTGCAGTTATGACTGCTCCGGCGCTTTATCTTGCAATTAAAATTATTCCGGAAACAAAAGGAAAGAGCCTTGAGGAAATTGAAAGATATTGGTTAACCAGGAAATCAAAATAACTTATTTATGAGGTTAAAAACTAAAGTTGCTGTAATCACCGGAGCAGCCAATGGCATCGGGCTTGCCATCGCTGAAGCGTTCTTAAGAGAAGGAGCCATCATCATCGCCGGGGATATTGATGAAAATAAGTGTAAGGAGGAAGCAGACCGTTTGAGTATTGGCGGAGGCATTATGCGGGTGGTAGGTTGTGATGTGGGGCTTACCCAGGATGTTGATCGCCTGATCAGTTCAGCCATCAATGAGTTTGGCAGAATAGATATCCTGGTGAATAACGCTGCTGTTGCCATTAAGGCAAATATTATGGAAATGGCTGAGTCTGATTGGGATTTGCTGATGAATACAAATCTCAAAAGCATTTATCGTACAATTAAGTTGGCGCTGCCACATATGATCAGACAGGGATCAGGGAGTGTAATAAACTTGTCTTCTACACAGGCATTCCGTAGCTGGCACGATTTTACAGCATATGCAGGCGCGAAGGGAGCTATTCTTTCCATGACCAATCAGTTGGCAGGGCAGTTTGGTGAATACAAGGTCCGGTTCAACAGCATTTCGCCCGGCGCTATTCTTACCCCTATGAATGAAAAAAGAGCGGAGGAAGAAGGACCGGCTTTTTTTATTAAAAGTGAGGCGATGCATGCCATGAATAGGATGGGAACTCCGCAGGAAGTAGCAATGACGGCTGTGTTCCTTGCTTCGGATGAAGCAGGATTTATAACAGGCGTAGATATTAAAGTGGATGGCGGTTTATGCACATTGCCACGCTACATTGAATAAATTAAAACTGGTAAAAAGTCTATTGAAATGAAACAGGCATTGGAAGGAATAAAGGTATTGGACTTCTCGCAATTATTGCAGGGGCCTTACGCATCGCAAATGTTGGGTGATCTTGGAGCGGATGTTATAAAAGTTGAACGCTACGGCCAGGGAGATATCTACCGGGGAATGACCTTTTTTAATAAATGGATCGCCGGTGATGAATCGCCCTGTTTCATGGCGTGGAACCGTAATAAACGTTCTGTTGCGATTGACATTAAGAATAGTGAAGGCAAGGAAATTATTTTCAAATTAGTAAAGCAGTCAGATATTGTGCTTGAAAATTTCAGACCCGGCGTGATGGGGCGACTTGGATATGGATATGAAGATTTAAAAAAGATAAACCCGCAAATAATTTATTGCTCGGCTTCAGGCTGGGGTAGTGACGGGCCCTACTTAAAACGTCCTGGCCAGGATCTGCTGGTACAAAGTGTAAGCGGTGCCACCATGACGAGCGGAAAGAAATCAGACGGACCTGTATCTTTGGGTACAGCGCTTTGCGACCAGGTGAATGCATTGAATTGCGTGTACGCCATGTTGGCCGCTTTGTATTACCGGGAGAAAAGTGGCAAGGGGCAGGAAATAAAAACCAATCTTCTTTCCTCGGCAATCGCTTTCCAGATGCAGGATTATTTTACCATTCAAAATATGGGCCTGAGGTTTGAACGGCCCGAATCCGGCATCGCACATCCCGGCAATCCTGCCCCTTTTGGCACTTATAAAACAAAGGATGGATTTATTGCCATCGCTATGAACCCGTTTGAAAAACTGGTGGATGCTTTGGGGGATAATTCATTGATGAAATATAACGATCCGCAGGTTCTTTTTGATAAACGGGATGAAATTTATTATTGCATCCAGGAAATAACTGTTACCCGGACAACCAGGGAATGGCTTGACATAATGCTTGCGCTGGACCTATGGGTTTCGCAGGTAAATGACCAGTGCGATGTGGCAGATGATCCGCAGGTAAAGCATAACAGAACATTTGTAGAGATCGAGCACCCCAAGGCGGGCAGGCTTACTGTAACAAATATTCCATTTACCATGAGTGAAACCCCGGGAAGCATACGCAGACCATCACCCCTGATTGGTGAACATGGACCTGAGATCCTGGCTGAGCTGGGATATAGTGAAGATGAAATTAAGAGGTTGATTGAAGAAAAGATAATTTCGGTGGAAGGGAGTGGGGGCGATGGGCATTAGGTGTGGGCAATGGGCGTGGGCAATGGGCAATAGGAAAGGGGCAATGGGCAAGGAGCAATAGGCGAGGGCAATAGGAGATATGCAGTGTCTTACCATTCACCATACGTTATTAATCGAACAGCATGACATACCAGCACATATTATTTGAAGTAAAAGAAAAAATTGCCTGGCTTACTTTCAACAGGCCGGAGCAGTTGAACGCAATGAATGCGCAAATGATGAATGAGATCATTCATGCATTGGGTGAAATTAATGTTGCCGATCCCAAACAGGTTCGTGTGGGAGTGATCACCGGTGCCGGAAAAGCATTTATGGCAGGCGCGGATATCAAGGAATATGCGATGCAGACACAGGCACAGTTTGAGGATTTTCAAACAAGGGGCTATTCAGTTTATTCCGCTATTGAAGGCAATGCAAAACCGGTTATTGCGGCCATCAACGGTTATGCTTTTGGTGGCGGATTGGAAATTGCTTTGGCATGCGATATGATTGTGGCCGTTGAAGGAGCTAAAATGGGTCTGCCAGAAATAAATCTGAACCTGATTCCCGGTGGTGGTGGCACAGGGAGGCTATCAAAGAAAATTGGGGTAAACCTGGCCAATGAAATGATCATGTCGGGACGCACAGTATTGGCGGAAGAAATGCACTTCCACGGCCTGGTAAATTATCTCTATCCTAAAGATGTTTTCATCGAAAAGGTAGCCGGGTTTGCAGCATCTTTTGCGGATAAGGCGGCAGATCGTTTGCAGATTATAAAGCAACTTACACAGATGAGTGCTGTTGGTGTGGAATTGGCAGCCCAGAGCATGGAAAAGGCTGCGCTGAATAATTTCTACCAATCGAAGGAGGGGCAGGAAAAGATACAGGAGTTTTATCAAAAGAGTTTGGAGAAGAAGAAGTGAAGGCTGATTTTTAATTGATATTTTTT
>JBDTWP010000284.1:0-9384 GCA_040006615.1 Ferruginibacter sp. | reverse complement strand
TTTCAGCCTTTTTATTCGCAGCCTTGATTTTTTTTGTTTCTTTTTTTTATCAAGGTCTCATGTATGAGATAGGTTTCTGTTAAATGTGTAAATTCAAGCTGAACAATCTTTTATAAACACATAAAAACAGAAACCATGAAACAAAGTAAAACATTAGATTTTAGTGGTACAACTATTTTTTGTGGAATAGATGTACATAAGAATAACTGGCGAATCAATATCCAGGATAGTGAATTTGAGCTCGAAGATTTTTCACAAGATCCGGACCCTAATACTATATACAAGCATCTTGTACGCAAATATCCCGGAGCAAATTACAAGGTTTGTTATGAGGCTGGGTTCAGTGGTTTTAGCGCTCAAAGGTGGCTGAGCCAGCACGGGGTAAACTGCCTGGTGGTAAATGCGGCAGATGTAGCCACTAACGATAAAGAAAAACGGCAGAAAAATGATAAAATAGATGCGCGTAAATTGTGTGAACATTTACAAACTAAAAAAGTGAAAAGCGTTTACATACCTGAACAACACTGGGAGCATGGCCGGTCTTTAGTAAGGATGCGGGAAAGAATAGTTAGCAATCAAACACGTTGCAAAAACAGGATATGGCACTTGCTTCATTTCAGTGGATTAAGTCTTCCGAAGGGCTATGAAGCAGGACAATACTGGAGTAAAAATTTTATTACTCAGTTAGAAGCTTTGGATTGCCAAAGCCTGGTACTGAAAACGACATTGGATTTATATATCAAAGACTTCCGCCAAACCAGGTCATTACTGGTGGAAGTTACAAGAAGCATCCGTAAACTGTGCAGTGCCGATTTATATAAAAAAGATATTGCCCTTTTAAGAAGCATTCCAGGCATTGGTGAAATCAACGGAGCGATTATATTATTTGAATTACAGGATGTAACCCGTTTTAAGCGTTTTGATCACTTATGCAGTTACGCAGGCCTGGTGCCAGACACTGGTGACAGCGGTGACACAAAAATATCTAAAGGCATTACCGTTCGGAGTAACTACAATCTGAGGGTGGCACTGGTGGAAAGTAGTTGGGTGGTTATAAGAAAAGACCCCGCCATGCTGATGAAATATAAAGAATATTGTAAACGAATGGATAAGAACAAAGCCATTATCCGCATAGCAAAGCATTTATTGTCAAGAATAAATTATGTACTAAAAAGCAAAAAAGAATATGTGTCCGGCGTAGTAGCTTAAAAGGTTTTTTTAGGCATAATGGCTTCTGAAGAATGTTAAAAAGGGACAGAAAAGTTTTCTATCCCTTCAGACTTCTTCGTCAGCCGCCGGCTTTATTCCTGGCAGGTTGCTCCTCAGCAGAGCCTGCTTCCGCTTGAAGCCGACAAAACAAAATTATAAAATTGAACAGACCAGAACAATAATAAAAGCTCTTACCATGCACCCAAACCGTTAATTTTTTTCTGCAGCGCTGAGAGTAAAACCAAGGATGTCTGCCTTATCAAGGATACCGGGTGCATTTATAAAAATTAAAAAAGACCATGCGGCTCGTCTGATGCCCGTTTATTGAAGTGTGCTTTTTAATATAATTGTTCTGCTCTTAAAAGTAAAAAAATGTAAAAGCTATAACCATATTAAAAAAATTGCTCAGCGATGCAGCGAAATCTCATCATTGAAGAAAAAAAGAAAATGAAGCCTAACCTATTATCAGCTTAGGTTTGCGAATGTTATACCTAATGCTATTCATTTGATTTTACACGGAACAATTTTGAAATTCATCATCATGTCCAAATACATATGAACGCCGAAGAAATCTTAAAACTGCATGTTTCTAAAACAACCACATTATCTGATGAACAGTACGGGTATTTCTTTTCGCATTTTAAACAACTGTCTTTTAAAAAGGGCCAGGCAATCATTTCTGAAGGAGATAAAGTGGAGCACGAGTATTTTGTATTGGATGGTTGCCTGAAATCATTCTATATTAATGATGAAGTAAAAATGTTCATTTTGCAGTTTGCTATGCCAACCTGGTGGGCTTCAGATTACAATGCACTTTACAATGGCACCCGTGCCACCATTAATGTAGACTGTATAACGAATGCGGAAGTATTAAGCCTTTCCAATAGTGCAAGAGAAAAATTATGTAAAGAAATACATGAAGTAGAGTATTTTTTCCGCTGGCGTACCAACAAAGGTTATGCTGCGGCACAAAAAAAAATATTGTCTTCCATGAATAAAGATACCCGGCATCGTTATGAAGAACTCATGGAGCAATACCCGGAATTATATAACATCGTCCCAAAGCATTTAATTGCTGCCTACCTCGGTGTCTCCAGGGAAACACTTAGCAGACTATATCACCCCTAGCTTCAACTGTGATCTATGTCACATAATTGCATCCGCATTTTAAATGTGATGCAGGTCACGCAATACTCCTCCCTTTCCTTCATTCCTTTGTCCTGTCATTTTAATCAAAACAAAAATAAAATTTTAAAAAACAAAAATTAAAACACAAAAAAATGGACACACAAACATTCAAATTAGCAACAGCACAAAGTGAAATCGCCTGGATAGGTAAAAAAGTAACTGGTGCACACAATGGAACCATCGCAATTAAAGAAGGTTCGCTTTACTTTGTAAATGATCAACTCGTGGGTGGTAAATTTATTATCGACACCACTTCGATCAGGATACTGGATATTACCGATCCTGCAACAAATGCGCAATTCGCAGGGCATCTTGCATCTGATGATTTCTTTTCTTCGGCGAAATATCCTACCGCCAGTTTTGAAATTATTTCGGCGGAAAAAAAATCAGGTGACCTGTACTACATTTTCGGCAACCTGTCTATCAAGGGTATTACTCATCCAGTCAATTTTGAAGCGGAAATAATTCAAAACGGAGAAACCCTGAATGCTAAAGGTAAAATGGTAATCAATCGTATCCTGTTTAACATGAAATTCCGTTCCGGAAACTTCTTTCAAAACCTGGGAGATACGTTGATCCATAATGATTTCGATTTAAACATCCACATCACTGCCAAATCTGCTGCTCTTGCAGTACGGGCTTAAATAAACAATACCATGCCATACATTAAAATTGAGTTGACCCGGGAAGGTGTCACCAGGGAACAAAAACAAATATTAATCAAAGGAGTAACTGATTTGATCACCGGTACACTAAACAAAGATCCGCACCTCACCCACGTGGTGATCCAGGAAATTGACCTGGACGACTGGGGATATGCAGGTGAACAGTCTTCTGTATTACGTGAAAAAGGTATAACCGCTGATAAAAAATAAAACAATGAAAAAACAAACAGTAAAAATCACCGGAGCTTCATCCGGTATAGGAAAGAAAATGTATTTACAGTCGCCAAAAGCCGGTTCATCAGCGGAGCCATTATAAATGTCGACGCCGGATGTCTGCAGGGCATAATTTAAACTAACAGAAAACTAAAATGGAAAGAAAATGGAAAACTATCAAACCGATAAAGATGCAATCAGTGATGCACTGGAAAATTATTACTTCAAAGGAATTTATGAGGGCGATATAACTTTACTGGAAAACATCTACCAGCCGGAAACGAAGCTGTTTGGTGATGTGAAAGGTAGGCCCTATGCTAAAACACTTGATGAGTATCTTGATGGTGTTAAAAACCGTCAAAGCCCTAAGGATTCAGGCAAACCTTTCAAAGGCGACATTATTTCTATCCACGTGGTTAATTCTATCGCTGTTGCCGAGGTAAGTGTAAAGATGTATGTATTCAATTACTATGATTTCCTATCATTCCATAAGATAAATGGAAACTGGCTTATCGTAAATAAAATGATGAGCGATGTTAGTCAATAAATGTAAAGCCATGTGGATTTGCATACAATTTGCATACAACGGTTAATTTTGATATTGCCAATACACATTTTTTTCTTTCTATTGGAAATGGAAACCAGCTCGCCGATGCCTTCCGGCAATTATTTGACGTTAATCTCATTGCTGGTTGTAATAAGGCGGAAAGAAATGAGTCAGACAGATTTATCTCTTAAATGCACTATTTTCTTTTCATCTACCCAAACAAATAATTATATCTTAGTTTTTGGGAATTCACACATTGGCTTTCTTTTACTATTATCAGTCTTAAAATATAATTTTCTGCAAAAAAATCACTTATAAGTGATTTTTTTGCTTAACTTTGAAAATGTCTTTAAGTGAAATCAAAATTAGTTTATTTACAAAATTTGTCAGGGGATAAGGCGTCAGTTTATAGCATTGTCACTGAGGTAAATAAAGTGCCTTTTTTGGATCACTTTATTATGCAACATAAAGCGGATTTACCCAGGATCTAATAAGTATCATGGGCAGACTTAAGAGTATTGGAAATACCGTTGGTGCAATCGAAACTTACTTTAAACTGGATGAAGGATTAGAATGGGATGATTTGGTTTGTGCACTTTATGATCTTCCTGATAAACACTTAAGGGTTTATTGTATCAGGCTAAATAATAATATTATAATTGTTGGAAATGGAGGACCCAAAGGGGTGAGAGCCTGGCAAGACGACTCTAAACTTAGCCGGGAGGTAAAAGAAATGATACATTATTCTAAAATCATCCGAACCAGGCTAAAAGATGGTAGCCTTAGAATATCACTAAACAGATTAAAATTTGAAGGGGATTTAATGTTAACACGCTAAAAATGCTTTATGCAAAAATTTGATGATATAGATGTGAATTATTCAAGTAAGTTGGTAAATGATTTACTCAGTAAAATTAAGCCTGAAGAACAGGAGCAGATTGATTACAAGATGAAGCTGGCTGCTAAGATTTATACAGGTCTTAAATCAAAAGGTTGGAAAAGCCTTGATTTAGCCAAAGCATTAAACCTGAAAAGTCCATCTCTTGTTTCCAAATGGTTAAGTGGTACACATAATTTTACAATTGACACGCTGGTAGATATTCAGCAGGTACTTAGCATTAAATTGCTGGATGTAGAAATGGCAGAAATACAGCATAAGAATGGTCAATAGTAGCCACATTGCATTAGATGATTAACAATTGTTAGAGGACTCCGATTTTAAAATGTATTCATAATTAATGTGCGCCGAATTGATGTTCAATATTAATCCTGCGACATCAGGAATTAACGGCCATTGCCCATCAGTGCCTTCAATATCAATTTGGTAATACGTAAGCACTCCTTTGGGCAAATCACCTTTTAACCCCTCAAAATAATAAGGTTCTGTTTTCTCTCCTTCACCTACAAAAATGAATTATTATTGGAAGTGAAAATCCTCTGACTATGTACAAAAAAGCCACCTTTTCCAGTGGTCGACTATTATTCATTAATGCAAAAATCACTTTTTTCCTACTAATATTTTCTCTGGCAAAGAATTCTTTTGTTTCTGCGTAAAGTAGTTTTTCATATAGCTTTTTATTTTCCTGTAAAGACTCAATATGCCGGAGGTTGCAGGTGCATACTTTGCCAATTAAAAATTAACCAGCGCCTTACTAAATTCAGCCTGTGCTTCCAAATCAAACCCGGCAAAATATCGTTCAGTAGTAGAGAGATTTAGATGACCCGGGCTTTGACCTGCCAACTTCATCGGAGCACCGCCTCTTACCAAAATAGTAAAAGAGTAACCTTCAAACTTGTAACCGGGCTAAACCTACTGATACCTATTATAATATCCCATATATAATACATTGATGCATTAACGTTAACTTTGGTACCCTTACATAAATTCAATATACCCAATTCAGCATCCACATCAAAATTTTCACCAACTGGTAACCGGAATATTGCAGGGACGCTACAGGCATAGAATATTTGTGTAACCAAAATAATATACTCTTAGATTAAATAGTTAATTCATGGTAACCGGTATTTTGTACCTACCAGACCATGATCAACCTGATAGACAATGATTTTGAAAACAATCAGCGATATTTCGGCATAGCCCAGTTCGATGTAATCATATTTGATGAGATACACAGGTCGGTTTATAATAAGTACAAAGCCATCTTTGAATATTTTGACGGTTATAAAATTGGACTTACCGCTACTCCCAAATCAGATGCCGATAAAGATACTTACAACCTGTTTGGCTTACAGCCCGGAGTTCCCACATTTGCATATGAACTGGACCAGGCAGTTACAGATAAATATTTAGTTCCTTATCATGGTAAAGAAGTACCTATTAAGTTTCACCGGCAGGGGATAAAATATAAAGATCTTAGCCCGGATGAAAAACTAAATTATGAAACCTTGTTTGCCGATCCTTTAACCGGGGACTTTCCGGATGAGATAGACAATAAAGCCCTGAATAACTGGTTGTTTAATACTGACACCATAGATAAAGTTATTGCATACCTTATGCGGCATGGTATAAAGGTAGCTGGTGGAGACCGGCTGGGAAAGACCATTTTCTTTGCCCGTAGCCACAAGCATGCCCTGTTTATAAAAGAACGTTTTGATAAACAATATCCTCACTACGGTGGTCATTTCTGTCAGGTAATCGATAACTACCAGGAATATGCGTACGATATACTCAACCGTTTTTCCGAAAAGGAAAGCAACCCGCATATTGCCATTTCAGTAGACATGCTGGATACAGGGATCGATGTACCCGAGGTAGTAAACCTGGTGTTTATAAAGACCATTAAATCAAAAACAAAGTTCTTGCAGATGATTGGCAGGGGTACCCGGTTATGTAAGAACCTGTTTGGTCCCGATGATGACAAAACCCACTTCTTAATATTTGATTTTTTAGAAAACTTTGAGTTCTTTGGAAACAAGCCGAAGGGTGATGACAGCAACCAGGGTAAATCATTGAGCCAGCGTTTGTTTGCACAACGGTTAAAGCTGGTAAATGTATTGCAGAAGCAGGAAGAAGAAGATTTATGCAACTACGCAAAAGAGTTGCAGCAGTATTTATTTAAACAGGTAACCTCTTTGGAAGACCATAGTTTTTTAGTACGACAACATTGGCGGGAAGTAGAGAAGTACAAGGATCCGCTCCAGTGGAATGCATTGAATGAGCTCGATACCAAAGAACTGGTTGATCATATTGCCACGCTGGTAATAGAAGCCGATGAAGATGAAATGGCAAAACGTTTTGACCTGATCTGCTACAACATGCAGGTAGATTTAATGTTAAAAGGAAGTATCAACAACTCTCAGAAGGAAGAAATACAAACGCTTGCGGGCAAACTTACAAAGAAGGCTTCTATACCGGCAGTAGCAGCCAAACTTTTTGTACTGCAGGATATTCAAAAGAGTATATTTTGGAAAGATATCAGCATCCTTAAAGCGGAAAAGTTGCGTAAAGACATGCGTAACCTTATGAAGTTTATAGATAAGGAAGATGTGCGCATAGTGTATGCATCTTTTAATGATGAATATTTTGGAGACGTAAAAGAGTACACTATGAGTTTAGCAACCAACGACCTGGAGGCTTACCGTAAAAAGGTTGCTCATTATATACAGTCTCACCAAAACCATATTACCATCCACAAACTGAAGATGAATATTCCCATCACAACAAGTGAATTAAGAGTAGTTGATGAGATGTTATTTGAGCAGGGAGAGATAGGTAATAAAGAGCAGTTTGAAAAGGTCTACGGCATACAGCCATTGGGTAAGTTTATCCGTTCCATAGTGGGTCTGGATGTAACTGCGGCAAAAGAAGTATTTGTAAAATTTATAAATGCACCTGCTTTAAACGCACAACAGATAAGGTTTGTAGACACCATCATACAATACCTGACCGTAAATGGTACCATTGAGGCCAGTGCATTATTTGCGGCACCCTTTACAGATATCAGCACCAACGGCTTAACAGATGTTTTTGATAACACCCAGTCTGCCGAAATAGTATCCATGGTAGAGCGGGTGAATAGGAATGCGTTGGTGGCAGGGTAAAAGTATAATATCTCTTTTGTATAGTATGGAGATCAGTTCTTATAAGGCTTATTTAAAACAGCATACTTTTATAGATGAAGCAATCCTTGTTATGAAATTAAGCGGGGATGTTAAAAGCTTACCTTTTTTGTTGCTCAATGAAACTCTTATTACATATAAGGGCCCGGTAAAATATCTTGAAAAAGTTGCAGCTAAAGAGCTGAATTATACCTTAGCTGGATCATTTTTTTTGGGCGGCTCGTCTGCCTCAATTGTAAACTGCTCGCCTCGTTTATTTTAATACCTTACTGGTGTCATGTCAAGCCAAAATTGTCGGATATAATCTTTTCAATTTTATCCTTGCCTTGTCATTTGTGAACTGCCAATTAATCTTGGCTTCCTTATTGTTCCTGCTTTGCTGCCATGCTTTGGCTTCCTTTTCCATTATTTTTATATCGTCTATCCTCCTATTTAAACATTGCCTGTAGCCGGTAATTGACAGTGCACTGTTTTTGGCAATTATGAGTGCACAGTATTTGGTAAATAAGAATACACAGTTTGCAGGAAAGGACGCATTGATGTGTTATAAAATTAAAGAGTTTTAATTAGCTTTCTCGAAAATTGTTTTTCTATTTTTTAACCGGAAGCTTTCGCCGATGATTTTTATGATTTTACAGTGATATAATCTATATATAATCGGTATTTACACCTACCCAAATTCCCGTAACAAGGAATACACAGATTTTGGCAACAAGGAATGCAGAGTTATTTCCTTCCCGGACATCTCCCGGCGGGAAGCACAGGTTAATTGACACCCTTCCGTCATATTTAATTGGCTTAAACCACTTCTTTCAAATGCAATAATACAATTGACCAAAACGAAATAGTGTAATAATCACACACATTGGATAATCTTATTCTTACAATAACTACAGCATTCATCCTGCCTCATGCATCATCAAATGCCGGTGAGCAATAAAAATAAGCCCGCAGGTTGGGAGCCTGTATCTCTCCTTGAAAGATTCAGCAAAAAATTCAGAGCCCTCATTATAAAAGGAATCAAAAGCATCTGCACGATCATAATTATTATGGAATACTTTGATAATAGTATAAAGCAGGTCAGTGAATTTTTCCATATCCCTTATTTCGACATCGAACTTAAAAGGGTGCTTTCTAAAAACCGGTGGAACGCTGTAGCCAAAACTGTCAGCTATTTCATTTAGCTTATGGCCGGCAAAAGCTGCTAAAGTATAGTCCCAGTGTACTTTGAAATGATCTTTCTTTCTTGTAACGCCGGATTTCGGAATTATTATTTCGAAAACGGTTTGGTTCTCCAGCATCAAAAACTTATAAATGTCTTTCTGATTATACAGTCGGAACGTCTTTGTATTTATTGTAGACATGATAATGTTATTTTGAAGTTTGTATTTTAATTTCGCAACGCTGAGCGAAAACATTTATCATTTTGATTTCCCAGGCGATGTCTCTGCCAGTGAACTCTTGTAACCTAAAAACTGT
>JBDTWP010000283.1:0-9387 GCA_040006615.1 Ferruginibacter sp. | reverse complement strand
AATGAACCCTAACCTATTATCAGCTTAGGTTTGCGAATGTTATACCTAATGCTATAATTGTTATTTCCAAATAATAGACATCCATTAATTAGCAAAGAATTGCGAAGTTATTTATATATTTAAATATTAAATATATTTGTCTTGTATAACTAAAATTTTAATAATGGATAAACTAATAAAACCAGGCCGCATTATCTTTGGCGCAGGAATTATTGGGCTCGGTATTCTTTGCATTATTTCAAAAGATTTTATCGCAGGTCGTCCACCGGCATGGCCGGCAGGGTTTGTAGTGAATCCCTTATTGGCTTACATATCCGGCACTATCCTGATCATTGCTGCTTTTGCTATCATCTTAAACAAAAAAGCTGTATTAGCAGCCTTACTGATTGCTGTTTTAATTTTTATCCTGTCTGTTCTCAGGCATTTACCGCATTTCATGAATGACTGGCTAAATGCTTATAAATCACTGGCATTGTTTGGCGGGGCTTTAATCATAGCCGTTTCCTTTTTCAAATTAGATGAGCGCATCACATCAGGTTTCACGGTCAATAAAAGTTTGAGAAAAAGGTTCATTATAACAGGTTGCATATTGCTTGCAGCTTTTTTTATTGCCTGCGGCTATGCGCATTTTAAATTTGCCGGATTCGTTAATGATTTTATCCCTTCCTACATACCGTTTCATGCCTTCTGGACTTATTTTTGCGGCATTTGTTTGTTTATTGGTGGTGCCGGACTTTTAATACCTCAAACCAGAAGATGGGCTTCACTTCTATCAGGCATAATGATTTTGGGCTGGTTTTTCCTGTTGCATATACCACGATTTATTGCCAACACTAGTGACCCAGGTGACAGAATGGGCCTATGCGAATCTTTTGCCTTCGCCGGCATCTTGTTTGTACTGGCGGGTATGCATAAAGGGAAACGATAATATTTTCATCGCAAGGCCAAAAAAAAATAAATCTACCCGGAAGAATTATTTTTTTTCTGCCGCATTTTGTTCTTTACCACATCGGCCGGATATTTTAATGCGAGCCTGCGTATTTCGTAACTGAATTCCGTAAAAGTTTCTTCCCAAAGTTTCGCCTCTTCGGGCGTGTAATCATAAAACCCCTTTGCATTTGCAACTCCTTTCCCGCCAGCCTTTACAATATCATCAATAAGGTCGGGAACGCCTGTACTTTTGCAGAGCGTGGGTAGTAAATCCTTCATTACAGTATGGTAAGCGGGCACGCCGGTAAGATCCATCCACCGGAACACTCCGGCAAGCGTCATCCAGTAACCGGCGTTGTTGCGGCATGCGCGGTCAACATCTTCCACCGTCGCATATCCATTTTCTACCAGGCTACAGGCTTCACGGTACATGGCATACATTAAACGGTTGCTGATAAAACCCCTGATGTCTTTACGTACAAGGGTTGGCTCTTTGCCCCAGTTTTGTGAAAGGCTATACAGGTATTCACCCTTCTCTATAGCACTTAATTCTCCGCAGATGATTTCCAGGAACCTCGTTGTATGCGACGGCTCGGCCCAGTGCAGCCCAAAGAAGCGATGAGGGAATTGCGTTTGCTTTTGTAAATCACTGATGGGTATCGCCGAAGTATTGCTGGTAAGTATTGCATCTTTATTTATTACAGCTTCAATTTTCCGGTACACCGACTCTTTTATATCCAGGCTTTCCAGTGTGCATTCAATAACAAGCTTACAGTCCTTAAGATCTGCATAATCCTGTGTGATCAGGAGATTCTTGAAATAATATTCCGGGGGATCATTTATTATTCCTTCCTTTTGTGAACGAAGTAAATGGCCGTGTATTCTTTTTTCTGCGTGCAACAGATCTGTTTCAATAGGAGCCACTGCTGTTACCCGGTGGCCTGCAATTAACAAACAGGTGGTGATACTGCATCCCATTAAACCAAGGCCCACGACACCCGCGGGAACTTCTTTTGAATCGATCGTTATCTGCATAAGATTTATTTTTAAAATTGACTTTTCACTCCTGTTTATCGATTAACCTGATAACATAGCTATATGAATATTTTTTATCCAGCAACCGATAGGGCTGATGGGGCAAGGCTCCCCAGCTATTGTCGCCCCCTACCCCTCTTTGTTTTAAATCAATATGCAGGTAAACTTCATTCCTGGGTTTTATGTCAACCCAGTGTTGTTGCTTCTTGGTAAGCCCGGGATCCAGGTCTTCCGCTTTGTTATTTGTGGCACTGAAACAAACAGGCTGCAGACCTTCTATTTGCAAACCCCTGCCTTCTTTGTTGGTAAGCATTAACCACCTTGTGTCCGTTTTATAACCGCTTTCCTGCGGACGGATATAGTTCCCTGTAAACTGCTGCTGAACATCATCCTTATACAAACCAATAAAGGATGAACTGTTCCTGTCATTATAATTCTCCCAGGGTCCGCGACCATAATAGAGCAGTTTGGTGCACTGGCCTGGCAATTGCATGCGCATACCAAAGCGTGGCAATTCCGGCAGGTTCCGGCCCGTCATATCAATGGATGCGGTTATACGAATTGAACCATCATTTTGTATCAGGTATTCTATTGTGTAAGGGACATTGATGCCTGTTAATTCATATTCCACTTTTACCGGCAACCCGGCTGAAGTCTGTTCTCCTGCTTTAACACTTTTCATTTCCAGGTTGCTGTGTGCATTGCGCCATATGCCCAATTCCTCGGGCATGTTGTTGCCAAAATCGTTATCAGTGGGAGCACGCCAAAAATAAGGTTCCGGAAACCGGTTGATTATCCACGCATCGTTATTGGCGGCATAGCGGGTTACCTGACCCTGGCGAAGGTTAAAGACCCCGCTTATTTTTCCTGCGGTAAAGTGGATATTACCCTCATTTTTTGTAACCTTTAATCCACCTTCTTTATCATGTGAACCGGCAAAATAATCGCCAGCTATTTTAAATTGTTCCCTGGCAATTTCATGCCCGGGTGGTAATAAAGGTGTAGCTGTTTTAGTAACTGCATACAGGTCCAAATAATATTCAGTGCCCTCCGGCGATTTAAATTGCGGAATGTTTAATGTAATGTCTTTTTGCTGATGTGGCGCAAGGCTTAACAAAAAACTATCTTCCTTTACCAGTTCACCATTTCGCTTCAGTTGCCATTTAAAACCGAATTGTTCTAAATTGGTAAAATCAAAAAGATTGATTACCGTTACCGATCCCCTGGCGGCGTCTTTTGCTTTGAATAAAATATTCTGGTACACTTTTTTTACTTCATTCAAACCGGGATGGATACTTCTGTCTGAAGCAACCAGGCCATTCGTACAAAAATTTTCATCGTTCTGTAACGCATACCCGCCGAGGTCGCCACCATAGGCCCAGTAAGTTCTTCCATCAGGTGTTGTTCTTTTCATGCCCTGGTCCACCCAGTCCCATATAAAACCTCCCTGCAATTTTTTATCGCTCATAATGATATCCCAGTACTCCTGGAAATTACCGTTGCTGTTACCCATGGCATGAGAATACTCACACATAATAAAGGGCCGTTTTTTATCAGAAGCGGCATAAGATTTCATATAATTCATTCCGGGATACATCGGGCAAACGATATCTGTGTTCCAGTCTTCTCCTGCCGATTCAAATTGCACTGAACGGGTTTTATCCCTTTCTTTTATCCACTTATAGGCATCATGAAATACAGGGCCATTACCACACTCATTACCTAATGACCAAAGGATAACCGACGGATGATTTTTATCCCGTTCCACCAAACAATGAATGCGGTTGAGAAAAGAAGGTGCCCATTCAGGTAAATAAGCTGGATGTCTTGAAGTATCGAACCAACCCTGCAGACCTGCACCCATACCATGTGTTTCAATATTTGCTTCATCTACCAGGTATAAACCATACTCATCACAGAGTTTATACCACAGCGGATCATTAGGGTAATGGCTGGTGCGAACAGCATTGATATTGTACTGCTTCATCAGTTGAATATCTTTTGTCATTAAAGCCCGGGTGGGCACATGCCCTTCAATTTCATCATGCTCATGGCGGTTAACCCCATGTACATAGGTGGCTATCCCGTTAATATACAATTGAGCGTTTTTTATCTCCACTTTACGAAACCCAATTTTTGAACCGGTTGCTCCCAAAAGATTTCCACCGGCATCTCGCCAGGAAATAATACAATCGTACAGGTCCGGGAATTCAGCGCTCCATTTCAGCGGATTTTTTAAGGTCCCACTGAATGATATTGTTTGAACCGAATCGCTGTCAACAGTAAATTTATTTTGTTTGCTGAAAACAGGTTTCCCATTTTTATCCTGCAATTCTACCATCACCGTTCCTGATTTAATGGTATTACCTGAAAACTGCCGAAGGTCAATGGCCGCGCTGAATAACCCGTTCGTATAGCTCGCGTCCAAATCTCCGTTAATAAAAAAATCCCATACAGATAATTTGGGCAATGCATATAAAAACACATCCCGTTCTATACCACTGATGCGCCAGAAATCCTGGTCTTCCAGGTAACTACCATCATGCCAGCGAAACACCTGAACTGCCAAAACATTATTTCCCTTTACCAGAAAGGTGCTGATATTAAATTCCGCCGGCGATTTGGAGTTTTTGCTCATGCCAACTTTTTGCCCATTTATATATACAAATGCACAACCGGTAACAGAACCAAAATGGAGCAGTATCTCCCTCCCATCCCATTCACCCGGCACAGTAAATTGTTTACGGTATGTGCCTACCGGGTTGTTTTCTCCAATGAATGGAGGATTTTTAGGGAAGGGGTAAATGATGTTGGTATAAATAGGGATTCCGAATCCTTTCAATTCCCAATTGGAAGGAACGGGAATATCATTCCACTTTCCATCGTCAAGATCAGTCTTATAAAAATCCAGTGGCCTGCTGGCATATTTATCTGTGTAAATAAATTTCCAGGTTCCATTGAGCGATTGATAATAGGGTGATCGGCTGTAATCATCCGTCTTTACATCTGATGCGCTATTAAAAATCATTGCCGTAGCATGTGGCTTTTCTTTGTGCTGTTCTACAAGGGCCGGATTCTCCCAATCATTTAATTGCTGCGCATAACAACAATTAAATGACAAAATAGCAAGAATTAAAATTCTCCTCATAGTTGTAATTATTTGGTGCATTTAGGTGAAGTAAAGGGACCTACTTAAGCGTAATGCTTAAATATTTGTTTTCAACTACGGATAAAGTTAAGGCAATAACACAACTTGTGTATAATGACTGGCAGATCTTTCTATTTGGGTTTAAAAGCTTAATCCGGCCTTTAAGTATGAATATTCTGCCGGTAAAGTGAAGAAAATAAAGAGTCAGGGCCCATAAATTTAATGTTCCGTATCCCTACAGTCCTTCCAGGGAACCAAAATCATATTTTACGCATACTAAGGTCATATTTTGCTTCCTTATAGTTTAATACTTTGTAAGTGCAAATCAATTTTTCATCGTAAAATAAACATTATGAAAAAGTTCCTGATATTAATACTGTCTTTCCCTGTTCTGGACAGTTACTCGCAGAAATGGGAAAAAAATTATGAATTTGTCGACGAATGTATATGTGGTCTTTCCAAGGTTCAAAAGAATGGTAAAGTGGGGTATGTGAATAAAGAAGGCGTAGAAATAATAAAACCGCAATATACAGAAGGATTAACTTTTCACGAAGGATATGTGACCGTAAAAGAGGGCACAAAGTGGTTATACTTTGACAGCACCGGCAAAGCTATTACTGAACCTGTTTTTGATGATGCATTTAGTTTCAGTAACGGGATGGCCGCGGTTTCAAAGAATAACCTGTATGGATTCATTAATACAGGAGGAGTGCCGGTGATTCCTTTTGAGTTTTCAAATGCCCGCAGTTTTACAGAAGGTCTGGCACCGGCTGCCAATGGAAAAGGCCTTTGGGGTTATATCGATACCAAAGGAAACTGGGTAATAAAACCCGTATATAATTTTTCGGATAGCTTTGAAAATGGCGAAGCAAGAGTAATGAAGGGTGAGAAGATGTTCTATATTGATAAGGAGAACAGGGTAGTACATGAATAGCTACTGAAAGTTAAAGATCCGTTTGAAGAGAAATATTTTCCAGGAATTGAAATATCACCTGAAGAAAGAATAATTTTATGCCTCAACATTTACTAAATTTATACAGTATCAAAACTAAGTTCCCGGTAATCATTATTCATTCAAAGTTTTCAACTGCCTGTTATGAAAAAAATAATCGCTTCCTGCTATTGCCTTGCCTTAATGCTGCTTTCTGCTTCAGCCCAACAAAAAACAATCCAGGAACGGCTGGGATACTCCTTAGATACCAAACTCCTCATCATTCATGCTGATGATATTGGCGTGTCGCAATCAGAAAATGCTGCCAGCATATATGCAATGGAAAAGGGAAGTGTCAGTTCCGGTAGTATTATGATACCCTGCCCGTGGATGGGCGATATCGCTGATTACGCACGCAGCCATCCAAACGCTGATCTTGGCCTGCACCTCACGCTCACAAGTGAATGGAAAAATTATAAATGGGGAACTGTTACACCTGTCACCCAGGCCGGTACCCTTGTAAATAAAAATGGCTTTCTATACAGTGTTGTTGACAGCCTTGCCATGTATGCCCGCCCCGAAGAAGTTGAAAAAGAAATAAGAGCACAGGTAGAAAAAGCAAAGCGGTTTGGCATTGACCCCACCCATTTTGATGCCCATATGGGCTGCCTTTTTGTAAACCCGGAATGGCTCCAGCTATTAATCAGGATGGGCCGCGAATACAAAGTACCCGTGCTGTTAAACACCGAGGCTTTTAAAGCAGTATTTAATATTGATCTCAGTAAATACATCAGCGATAAGGAAGTGCTGGTAGATAAACTCTTTATGGCCCAACCAGCTGATTACAAAAATGGAATGGGAAATTTTTATACTGCTATATTCAGGTCATTGCAGCCAGGATTGAGCTGTATATTACTCCATGCGGCATATGATAATCCCGAGATGCAGGCCATCACCATTGATCATCCTGATTACGGTGCGGCCTGGCGACAGGCAGATTTTAATTTTTTTACAAGTCCCGAATGCCGCAATCTTTTGCAGGAGCAAAAAATTAAAGTAATTACCTGGAAAGAAATCAGGGATAAACTATTCAGAAACTAAGGGTGGGAGTTTCATGGTTGATGGTTCATAGTTCCATGCGACCCATGAACCGTCAACAATGAACCGGCATTTTTTGTTCGGGATGTTTCCTCTTTTAATCCATAATACGACAAATGGAAAAGCAGCACCTGCTTTCATTCCAACACCGTTAAAAATTTGTCATGAAAACACATCATTTATTTTTTTGCGTCATGCTCTTTATTACCTGCTGCGTATTTACCTGGAAAGCTGAAAGTACCTCAGGCCAGTTGCTGGGGTTTATAGCCCTGGTAGTATCAATATTAAGTATTGGCAAAATTATCGTCAGTAAACTGAATGCTTAATAGCGGTTGATCTTCACCTTTTAACCTGGTCATGTATTAATTCGTGTAATTCGTGTTTCCTAATTCGTGTAATAAAAAAAAATGAGCCATATTATTGTTAACACAGCAGTAGTATATTTATTAAGAGGAGACGATATTCATATTGGCCGCAACTTACCCTACCTTGCTAAAGGCCGGGCAATAATAGTTGCGGGATTGTGATTCAGCGCTGTCCAAAGACTCAACTAAATATTTGGCCGCTATTAGGTTAACGCGTCATCGTTTATTTGAGATAATGCTTTCCAATGCACCAGGCCTTTGTTCAGGATCACTGATCTCCTGTTGTTGCTTATCATTAATTGCCTGTTGTTTTGCGATAATTACCTGTTGCTCCTGAATGGCTTTTACTGGCGGCGATAAAAAATCGCCATACCCTAAGCCATATAAGTCCCTGGGATTTACAGGCGCATCCACCCCACTGAAAGTGAACCCGGTTTGCTTTGCCAACCGCTCAAATCCGGCGGTATTGTTATATAAAATTGCCATTAAAAAGGACCCGATCAACGATTCCTTTGTACCGGTTTATCAATGATATAATTACCAATGACTACAATTGAAATCATAAGAACGATATATCCCAGCACTACACTAAAGGTACTTTCGGCTTTCCAAATAAATACGCAGCAGGTAATAAAGACCAGCAGGTAGCAAAATAAATTATGTGTTTTCATGACAAATTTTTTTATTGTGTCGAAATAAAGGAATGGTGATTTTATCTATTTTAGCATCATTACTCAGCCGGTAAATAACTAAGTCCTGATAATATGCGCTCGGCTAACCAACCGTATTTAATTCCCCATTTGACAGTATTTGTCTTCGGAGGAGTTTTCTCAACCGGCAGGCCTGCTTGCCGGATTGATATTGCTGGTGATGATCCCTCAGGGAGGTTCCCAATACTGAACTGGCATAATTTTACAACTATCAATTTAATAAATTTGTGATCCCGGTTTTAAAAGGACAGACCGATCCATGACCTCGCTACAAGTCGGTCTGGTTAATGACGATCGTATGATTGTTGGTTAATTGGAATTCCCAGGCGAAAAGAAAAAAACAATTAAATAAAAAGAGCCTTCCCAAATAATAGTACTGCAAACATAAATTGAATATTACAAATCAACAATACCCTAAACAGGGTATTTATTTTTAAACGGAGCTGCCGGTAACGCAACCGGTTATGCAGGGTGTACCCTTAAGGAACAATAAAGCTTGTAAAAGGTGTAGCCGGGAAGGAATTACTTACTCATCATACATACTACCTGTAACCAGTAAACGCAGGTCAAAAATTCAACCGCCCCATCTCTTTCACCGCGTAACCACAGGCTCTTGCGGTGAGCGCCATATAAGTTAAAGAAGGATTCAGGCAGGAGCCCGAGGACATGCAGGAGCCGTCTGTAATGAATACATTGGGCACTTCATGCATTTGGTTGAAGCTGTTCAATACGGAGGTTTTTGGATCCCGGCCCATGCGGGCGATGCCCATTTCGTGATTGGCATTTCCGGGGAAAGAAATCTTGTTGTCGATGTGAATATTTGCAAAACCGGCTGCTTCCAGCATTTCCCTTGCGGTACTACCCATATCTTCATGCATGGCTTTTTCATTGTCCTTAAATTCACAGTTGATCGTAATGAGCGGCCTGCCCCATTTATCTTTTTTTTCATGGTTTAGCGTAATACGGTTATCCGGGTATGGGAGGCATTCACCAAAGGCATAGAGGCCCACCTGCCATCCTCCGGGTTCGCTCATCGCTTCTTTTAGCGCTGCACCGATACCGTTATCGCCCTGTTGCCGCAACCTGGAGGCATTTCCTCCATAATGATAGCCGCGGAGGAACCCGGTCTCTTTCTGCTTTACATTTTTGAAACGGGGGATATAAATATTG
>JBDTWP010000282.1:0-9437 GCA_040006615.1 Ferruginibacter sp. | reverse complement strand
GGAAGGCCAGGGATTAGCACAATATCCTGATAGAAAAATGTATTCTCTTACGCAGTTCTGTATACCGTTTGGAGGTGGCTGGAAATGGAAATTCAAAGAAGGTTATGAAATTATCTACGAGGTAGGGGTGAGATACCTGCTCACAGATTACCTTGATGATGTAAGTACCACATATGTAAATCCCGAATTACTGCAGGTAGAAAGAGGCCGGATCGCCGCGGAGTTGGCCTACCGGTATAACAATAACCCGGCTTCAATTGAGGGAAGAAAAAGAGGGAATCCCAAAGTAAAAGATTGGTATTATATGACCGGGTTTAAATTATTGATTAAACTTGGTGGAGAATAATTTGGGATATGGATGCTGGATATTGAATGTTCAAATTATTTTCCTGTTGCAGGCGGAATTTTGTAAAGGATACCATCCTTCATTACCATTATAACCTGCCTCACTGACGAAATGGCTTTATAAGGATCACCCTTTATTGCAATAATATCCGCCAATAACCCCTTTTTCAACCTTCCTACCTGGTGGCCGTAGCCAAAGGCATCTGCATTTACCGACGTGGCTGCCTGTAAAACTGCCTGCGGAAGCATACCATAGTTTACCATCCATTCCATTTCACGTGCATTATCGCCATGCGTAAAAACCCCCACATCACCACCCATGCAGATAGTGACGCCGGTCTTTAAAGCAATTGCAAAACTTTTCTTTTTTTGATAGATATCCGTACTGTCTGGTTCAGCGCCTTTTTCCAAAGCCTTATATGCGGAATAGGCTAATCCTGCACTGATGGTGGGGCAGAATGCAATATTTTTCTCTTTCATTAAAGCAAATATTTCAGTCGTGCCATTATCTCCATGTTCGATAGTGTTTACCCCGGCCATGATGGCTCTTCTCATCCCTTCTGCGGAAGTAGCGTGCGCGACTACCTGGCGCCCGCTACTTTTTACAATGGCAACAGCTGAAGCTATTTCTTCTATGGTAAAAGCAGGTGCTACTTCTTTGTTTTTGCCCCATCCATAGTCAGCATATATTTTAATAAGATCGGCACCTTTGCCAATCTGGATACGTACTTCATTCAATAATTCGGGAATATTTCCAACTTCTGCCGCTCCCTGCGGATAGTTTAGGTCAGGATTGTCACTTTTAGGACCATAGGCACCCCTGCCAACAATCGCCCGGGTAGCCACAATCATCCTTGGTCCCACTACAATCCCTTTTTCAATAGTTTTCTTTAAAGCAACATCGTCATACATCGCACCTTCTGTTCCCAGATCCCGCACTGTTGTAAAACCTGCCATCAGGGTAGCTTTCGCATGGTTGACAGCACGGGCGGTACGCTCAGTCCTGCTTTCATTGAGTACCTGTTCGTCCCATCCCGATTCATTGTAGGGGTGCAAAAATAAATGCGAATGGCCTTCTATCAAGCCTGGCAGCAGCGTGGTGCCCGGTAATAAAATAATATTGGTATTTGCCGGAATATTGGCGAGTATTCCAATCGCTTCTATTTTATTACCGTTAACAAGCACAGACCAGCCAACATGCATTTCTTCTCCATCAAAAACACGGTCAGCTTTTAACAGCGTGCGGGTACCTTTTTGTGCAAAAGATGTAAATGAAAGGCATAAGAGGGTTATTAATTTCATGGCACCAGTTTATTTGGAGTTATTGGGATATTGGATACTGGGATACTGGATATTGGGATATTAAAGAAGATATTGGGATATTGAAGAAGTTATAGAGATAATAGTTTTCCCCGCAAAATATTATCCGATCCGGCATTCATCCTGCATCCATCATCCAATATCTTGTATCGGGTATCCCGGTATCCCGATATCTCAGATATCTTTAAGCGCACTACAAAATGCCTGCATTTCTTCAATGGTTCCCATACTTACCCGGCACCATTCACCGCCAAAATGTTTCCTGCTTTGCACATAAATGTTTCTCGCTTCCATTTCTTTTATAAGGTCCTTTTTTATGGGGTCGATATTAAATAAGATAAAATTGGTATGACTGGGAATATAATCAAGTGAGAGCTTTTTGAAAGTCTCATTACAGATCGCTCTTGCCTGTCCCGTTTTTGCCCGGGTTTCTTTTACAAAGTCCACATCATCTAATGATGCAGTGGCTGCTGCTGAAGAAACAAGGCTAACAGAAACATTCGGCCATGCCTGGTAGCCTGCCAGTTTCTTAATGGTGTCGGGATGCGCAATTGCATAACCGACCCTTGCCCCAGCCATCCCGTAAATTTTTGAAAAGGTCTTGGCGACGACAATATTCGGATTGGTAACCGCCAAAGACGCCAGTGATTCAAGACCGGCAAACTCTGTATATGCTTCGTCGATTAAAACCATTGTTTTTATCGCGGCATCCAGCGCGAAATTTCTCAGTTCGTTTATTTCCACAAAAGTTCCCGTGGGGTTATTGGGATTGCAGACATACACCATTGCGGTTTCATGATCAATTGCAGCGGCCATGGCAGCCAGATCAGTCTTTCTTTCAGTTGTCAAAGCTATTCGATCAAACGTAGCACCAAAGGAGGCGGCCTGTCCGTTCCATACTTTATATCCCGGCTCGGCGGTGATAAATTTCTTCTTTTTCATTGATGAATGCAGGGAAACCAGGCCAATAATTTCCGAGGACCCGGCGCCCATCAAAATATTTTCAGGGCCAACACCCCAGTGTTGCGCTATCTTTTTTATTAACACCGGGATATATTCATCAGGGTACCTGTTCGATTCCGGGTAGGCATGCAGTATCGCTTTTCGTGCAAGAGGTGGTGGGCCATATGGGTTCTCATTACTATTTAAAAGTATGGCACCAGGCTTAAGGGAAGTCCTTTTTCCCGGCATTCCCGTGATATCCGTTGAAATAGTCAGACCAGCCAGGGCTACAAGACTTTGCTGTATCCAGTGGCGGCGATTATACTGCATGGAAAAGATTTTCAGAAAGATAATACATTTTAAACATTTAAGCTAATGTTCATCCTGGCAGGATACCAGGCCCCATTCACCCGGGTCCTTAACTGCCCGGGAGGTCTGGATTTACATTTCTGATAATACTTTTTTTGCTTGTGCCCGGAAAAATATTTACCTTTTCCATTCAAGCTTATTTCAATAATTTTAATGCATGAAACTGTTGTTGTTTTTATGCTTTTATATTTACTGTGGCCCGATTTTAAGAGGCCAGGGTTTCAATGATTTTGCTGGTATTGACCGCAAGGCAGGCAATATACCTGCAGGAGAAACCTATTCCACGAGCTCTATCGCGGGCTATGTTCAATCAAATTTTAAGACAGACCTGGAAAAATTACGTGCCATCTATACCTGGGTAATAACAAATATAAGATATGATAAAGACAGTATGTATCATATCAACTGGAGTATGGATCCCGGAGAAAAGATATCCGCCACATTAAGAAGGAGGAAGGGCGTTTGTGAAAATTATGCCGCTCTATTTACGGATATCGCTATAAAAAGTGGGTTTAAATGCTTTGTAGTAAATGGATTTACCAACGAGTCGGGTTCGGTTAACAGGGCAGGGCATAGCTGGTGTGCGGTGAGCCTGCAGCAGCAGTGGTATTTATGCGACCCTACCTGGGATGTGGGTTGTGAGGGCAATACAAAGTATTTTTTAGCAAACCCCGCTCAATTCATTGAAACACATATACCCTTCGATCCCCTTTGGCAATTGCTTGAAAATCCTCTAACTGAGAATGATTTTAGCCGGGGGTTCTTCCATTCTAAAAAAAGCCACCTTGCCTTTAATTTTAGTGATTCTGTAAAAGCTTTTCTACAACTTGACAGCTTGCGCCAACTGGAGGCCGCATCAAGGAGAATCAGGGAGGCAGGAATTGAAAATGAGCGGCAAAAAGACTGGCTTGCCTATAATCAAATGAAAATTGCCATTATTTATGGGGAAAATGACATGAATTTATATAATTCGGCTGTTACAGACCTGAATAATGCCAATGCTATTTTTAATGATTTTGTACAATACCGTAACAATCGTTTTATTCCTGTAAGACCCGATACCCAAATCAATGCACTGCTTGATCCCATTCCTGTACTACTTTCATCGGCCTTGAAAAAGCTTGATCAGATGGGCCAGGCAGTTGAAAATTTCCAGTATGATGCCGGGACAATTAAGAACAGGTTAGGCATATTGGCCGGGCGTGTAAAGGAACAGCAAATTTTTTTGGAGCGTTATATAGCCAGTAGCGTGGCGGAGAGGCGGAAATTGTTTTATAGGTGATTGTATTGGTATGGTGAATGGTCAATTGGCAATGGGCAATAGGCAATGGGGAATGGGAATTGGGAACAATTAGATAGGGGGATATTATGATATCCAGGGAAATTGCATTTTAATTTTTGACCATGATTTTTTTTGTTTATAACTCTTTAAGTCTTTTTGATAACGGATCGAAAAACTGAAATACACCCATGAAAATTCTTTGATTCCCGTATTCATTTAAAGTTATTAGATTCGCGTATCAATAACATTTCCAAATATTAAAAAACATTCAATGAAAAGTTTTATTACTTTCTTCGTATTTGGTATCGGTCTGCTTTCCATTACGGCATTTTCATTCATTGACAGTAAGGCTGACTGGATATCCTTATTCGATGGTAAGTCGCTTACCAACTGGAAGGTTGGCGCAAATGCAGGTACATTTACAGTAGAAAACGGAACTATTGTGGCGCACGGACCTGTCGCGCATTTGTTTTATGATGGGGACATCAACAAACACCAGTTTAAAAATTTTGAATTTAAAGCGGAAGTGATGACTACACCGGGTTCCAACTCGGGCATATACTTTCATACGGCATACCAGGAAAGCGGGTGGCCTGCAAAAGGATACGAAGTACAGGTTAATAACTCACATACCGATTGGCGCAGAACGGGCAGCCTGTATGGAATAGAAGACGTTAAAGAAGTATATGTGAAGGACAATGAATGGTTTACAGAACATATAATTGTGCAGGGAAAAAGGGTGCTCATTAAAATTAATGATAAAACTGTGGTGGATTATACTGAAACTGCCAATGTTACACGTGGAGCCGGGGACTCTTTACGCATACTTTCCAAGGGGACCTTTGCCCTGCAGGGGCACGACCCTAACAGTAAGGTGTATTTCAAAAACCTTGTAGTAAAAGTCTTACCTGAATAATTTACCTACAGACGGTCCCGCTGAATTAATTAACATGGGCTGTAAATTCTCCCTGCGTAATATTTGCAATCTCATTAAACCAATCGATGGTAGTACCGCTAAAAGTTCCTTTTATGATTTTTGTCGCGGGGTCATAATCTGTAACTTTAATAGTAACCAATGCACCGGAAGATATAGGTATTAACCCTCCTCCCGCACAATTTCCACATGCTTCATTGAAACTTCTGAACACTATTCCAGTCGGGGTTTCATCAGTAGTATAGATGCCTGTTGTTATGCTGCCTGTGGGAAAGGAAATATTGATCAGGAATGTTGAATCGCCGGGGGCTTTCGCTTCCCTGGTTGAAAGTACCACTACAGCGAGCGTGCCGAATGTAAGAATATAATTGTTTTCAAATAAGCCCCGGTAAGTTACCCCTCTTTTTGTATCGGTAAATTTCCAGTTGTAAGGCAGAACCGTATCTGGTATAGTATTTTGATGAAGCACTTCACTGTCACTTACATTTACCGATAAAGAACAAATACTGGTGTCAAACCTGAGGGTAAAGTTTGCAGGCACATGGTTAATGGGTGTGCCGCCTGGCCTTAAATTGATAATGTTTATACCAACATTTGTAAACACGCCGGAATCAGCAAACCGGAGCCCGTTTTGTGTGTCAGTAAAAATTGAATAAGTTCCTGCTTTGATAACATTTACTTTTACTTCAATATAAGCTGTATCAGTACCAGGTGTTATACCATTGTAAAATGTTCCGTGTATTGATTGTGCAAAACAAATTCCCGCAGAATCCTTTAAGGAACCCCTTGCATCATGGTTTTCAAAACTATATTCTTTCCGGCAGCCAAATGCGATTGTCAGGAGTATGAAAGCAAAAATCTTCATTGAGTGTAAAGTTGCCCTCATAATCTTTTTTTAGTTTGTCACGCTGATAAAAATGTTATCTTAAAGGTAAACAATTTGTGTTTGGTTTGATTTATCAATTGGAAATATCGCAGGATTTCCAGGAATTTCGGGAAGATGCTATTAGTCAGACCTGGTTTCCCCGGGATTTATTTATTAACGCCTTGCCAATTAGCAAAGCCGAAGTCCGCGCCGTAATGGTGAATCCGAAGTAAGGCCCAAAGTCCTGCGATGCGGGCAAGCCCGTGATATACAAGCCAGGCAAATTAGTTTGAAACGACTCATCTAAAACGGGGAAATCATTTTGTATGGAAAGCCCGGATAAAATATTCCCATTGGCAAAAAAAGGCAGATCCGAGATAGCTACCTTGTACCCGGTAGCAAAAATAATGTGGTCAACTATGAATCGTGTACCGTTATCCAAACTAATATCCAGTTCATTATTTGCCAATCGGTTGCAGTACCCTATTTGTGTTGACGACCATATCTGCACATTTTGTTTCATTATACGTTTTTCCAGCCATGGTTCAATCTTTAACCGACCCTCGGACCAAAGCCTTTTTCCCGCATCATCCTTTTCTTCGGGGGAAAGTTTACGAAACCATGCCGGATCATTTTCCAGGTTAGCGACCAGGTCATTTACCCAGGCCCACTCCGAGGTCTTAAAAGCGGGACAATTATGACGATGGGAAATATGAATCATTTTCGCACCGGCTTCCTGTAATAAAGCGGCCCATTCAAAAGCGCTTTGACGCCCACCAAGGATCAATACGCGTTTATCTTTCATTAATGCCATATTAACGAAGTCGCAGGTATGAGAATAGCTTCCCGCAGGCAAACGATCAATGATCTCAGCGGGCAAATGTTTAAAGTATTTTAAACCGGCAGCCACTACAACATTTTGGGCAAAAAGTACTGTTCCGTCTTCACAAATGACTTTATAAGAAAGATCACTATTATAATACAGTTCTGTTATATAGACCGGAATTATATTCAATTGATTTTGCTCAATAAACCATTCAGCATATTCAAGATAAAAATCCAGCGACAACGGCTCAACATCTTTACAGGTGACCAATCTTGTTTCCAAAAATTTATCAATGCTATATTCATTTGTTACATCAAGATGCCAGTCGCAGGTAGAACGGAGGAACATGCCCTTTGGCATATTCATTTTCCAAAACTCCATGGGTTTGCCAATAATAATATGATCAATGCCCAGCTTCTTTGCGTATGCCGACAAGGAAAGGCCAAACGGACCTGCTCCAACGATCAATAATTTAGTGTGGTTGTCCATAACAAATAGTTTGGAATTCCAATAACCTTATGAAGTTCTGATCTTTGCTGCTTCCTGCAGGCCTAATTCAATGATAGATTCTTCCCTCATGGCAACCTTCCGTATTTTTCCCGTAACAGTCATGGGAAATCCGTCAACAAACTTCCAGTATTTCGGGATCTTAAATTGCGCTATTTGCTTTTTGCAATATTCCTGCAGTTCGCAGGCAGATGCTGTATGACCATCTTTAAGTCTTACCCATGCCATTACCTCCTCAACATATTTTTCACTCGGCACGCCGATTACCTGTACATCGGCAATTGCATCATGCCCGTATAAAAATTCTTCAATCTCTCTTGGATAAATATTTTCACCGCCACGGCAGATCATATCCTTAATTCGTCCCACGATATTCACATACCCATCTTCATCGGCTGTGGCCAGGTCACCCGTATGCATCCATCCTGCTTCGTCGATCGCTTCTGCTGTCGCCATCTCATTGTTCCAGTAACCAAGCATTACAGCATACCCGCGGGTACACAATTCGCCGGGTATGCCCCTGTTTTGTATAGCCCCTGATTCAGGATCAATTATTTTAATTTCAAGGTGATCCTGTACAGTTCCCACGGTTCCTACCTGTTTTTCAAATGGTGTACCAATAGAGGTTTGTGTAGAAACGGGCGACGTTTCCGTCATACCATAGCATATCTGAATTTCATTCATGTGCATCAGCGATTGAACCTGCTTCATTACTTCAACGGGGCAGGGCGAACCAGCCATTACACCTGTTCTCAGGGATAACAGATCAAATCGTGCGAACTCCGGCAACTGCAATTCGGCAATAAACATTGTAGGCACTCCATACAGAGAAGTGCAGCGCTCCTGCTGTATCGCCTCGAGGACTTTCAGGGGCTCAAAGCTTTCCGAGGGTATGACCATGCATGCGCCATAAGCAGTACACGCCAAATTGCCTACGACCATGCCAAAGCAATGATAAAATGGTACAGGGATACACACTTTATCCCTTTCCGTATAATTCAAACGTTTGCCAATGAAATAGCCGTTATTCAGGATATTGTAGTGTGAAAGCGTAACACCTTTTGGAAACCCGGTCGTGCCTGAAGTGTACTGTATATTGATAGGATCATCGAATTGGAGTGACAATTCAACCTGCTCTAATTGTTCAATGGAGACAGTATTTTTCTTTGCCAAAAAATGTTCCCAGTTTTCATCGAAAAAAATAATTTCCCTGATACCGGAGTACAGATTTCCGGCTTCTTCAATCATGCTTTTATAATCATTGCCCTTGAATGACAATGCCGATACCAGCACAGTGACCCCGGCATGACCCAGCACATAGGCAAGTTCGGATGACCGGTATGCAGGATTTATATTTACCAGGATGGCGCCAATACGTGCGGTTGCGTATTGAACCAATACCCATTCATAACGGTTGGGTGCCCATATCCCAATACGTTCCCCTTTTTTCAGATCAATTGCAAGAAAGCCCTGCTGACATCTTCTACCTGTTGCCAGAATGTCAAATAGGAGACCCTGTAATTTTGATGTACACAGATAAGCGCAGGTCTTTCCGGAAATTTGCTGACGGTGTTAAGGAGATTCTCCCCGATCGTTTCGCCCAACAGAGGGGTGGCACTTGCTCCATGCAGGTAAGATTTTGAGTTCATTTCTACCTAATTATTTTGTTAAAAAAATGTATTCGCAATTACTGATCTTTTTCGCACCCGCCTTTTTTTGAATACAAAACCCGTCATTGCCAAATGTTTCAAATTCATTTCCGTAAAATTATGTACTCAACTACTGTTAAAAATTATTGGATGTTGTAAATTAATATTATTTATCAATTAGTACTTCAAATTGAAATAAATATAATAACTAACCGCCACACTTGCATTTATCATATTTAAATATTATGTTAGTATCGGTGACATATTATTTACGCCTGTGGCGGAAATATTGTAGTTCATGAGCCTTTTTCGAAATGTATATTGCCACTAACTATACTATCGGGAAATGATTATGAATACCAGAAGGTTTCCTTGAAAAAAAAAAGTCAAATGACACC
>JBDTWP010000281.1:0-9480 GCA_040006615.1 Ferruginibacter sp. | reverse complement strand
CGCAGAACCACCATCGCAGAATCACCATCGCAGAACCACCATCATAGAACCACCATCATAATAAACCGTAATAATCTTCCATTTATGTATATAAACCCCCTAAACTGGATTCAATGAACCAAATGATATATTGGGATCTTGGGATATTGAGATATCGGGATATTGCATTGTTATAGATATCCCATTATCTGTATTTCAATATTTTAATATCTGTAATTCAATATCCCAATATCTGTATTTTAACGTTAAAAAATATACCTCAAACCAAACTGCATCTGCCACCTGGAAGGCAGATCGGGGCTTGCCACAAAGGTTTCTTTCAGTGTTGGATCAAATTGATATTTCCCGCCGCCTAAATAAGAAATTGGCTGAAAATAGCCTGAAGCACTTGCATATTTTCTAACACCCCATTTGCTGCTGATGAAGTTTCCCACATTAATGATATCTAAACTTACCTGTACCGTATTTGTCTTATTATTTACTATAAAATTAAAATCCTGTAATATTCTCATATCTACCTGGCTAAACCATGGAGTTACCCCCGCATATTTTTCGGTGTAGCCACCACGCCTGCTTTTTAGGTATTTATCCTGTTCTATAAAGTTCTTAAAAGCTGTTCTTTGAGCAACTTCATTTTGCACCACCCCATTTACGTCCGTCAAAGTTTGAAAAGACATCTTGTCTATCTCGCTGTTTTTTGGAACATACAGGAGGTCGTTGCTGGCCGTTCCATCATTATTTATATCTCCCCCATAAACATAGGCAAAACGATTGCCGCTGGTCCAGTTGCCAAATAATGAAACAGTAGTAGCATATTTTCCCTTACCATAATCAAATTTCTTAATACCGGCTAATACAAAGCGATGTGAATTGCCATATAATGAACGGCTGTTTATTGCGGTATTGGAATTATTCAGGATAGGATTGCGGTCAAATGCATCGCTGCTTATTTCAGCTGAAATGGAACTTGCATCTGTAGCAACAAGGAAATTGTAAGAAGCGGTTAAGAATAGATTGTTCCTAAATACTTTCTGAACCGAAAAACTGGTGTTGAACTGATAACCCGTCCTGGTATTCGTAAAAATATAAGCATTTGTGCCACCTTTGTCTGCGGCAGTATAAACGGCCCTGGTATCCCCAATACCACTATTTAAAGAGCCAGTGGGAGTTCCCAGGGCATAGTTACGTACCATCATGGCATTTATATCTTTTGAAAAAGCTACATCTACCGTAAAAACAGTGCCGGATCCTGCTTTCATATCAGTCCCAATATTGGTGCGCCAGATCTGTGGCCATTTGAAGTTGCGGGCTGTTGCACAATAAAAAGAAGAAAATGGATTTCCGATATGATTGCCGACCCAAACAAAGGGAAAGCGGCCGGTAAACAAGCCTGAGCCTCCTCTAAATTGAATTGTTTTATCTCCCTGTACATCCCAGTTAAATCCCACACGTGGCGAGAATAATGGTTTTGAAGAAGGTAGCTTTGTATTGTCCAGTTGCTTTCCTATGCCATTTTCTACCGGTTGCCCGTGCTCATCAAATAAGGTAAGGTCTTCCTTATTGGGCAAGGTAGGAGAATTGGTGGTCCCGTCAGGTTGTATGTATTTTGAATTCATATAAAGCGGTATATCCATACGCAAACCGTATGTTAAACGAAAGTTTTCAGTAGCTTTCCATTCATCTTGTAAGTACAGTGAGTACTGCGCTACTGAAATGTCATACCAGGTCCATTTATCAGCTTTTCCCGCAGCGCTTGCACCTGCAACATCAGCATCTAAAGGATATAGCCATCCGGGAACTCCGAAAGGGTTCACACTGGCACCACTGACAGGCACACTATCCTGGAATTTTTTTATATCAACATCCGAAAACAACGTGAGGCCATATCCCGTTAAATTAAAAGAGTTAGCAAATTTGAATGATTCGTATGAAGATCCTGCTGTTATAGTATGATTTGGTAAAATGATATTGAAGTTATCGGTTAGCTGAAAAGCATCCTGGTTTAGCCTGTTGTTAATAGAAAATGGCTCGTGTCCGGCTACAATATACATCGTGCCATATTTGGTTATGTTCAATACGGGAAAAGCTGTTGAAAAAGGATTGCGCTTATCACGGAAAGAACTGTAAACTGCCCTTAATTTATTCGCAAACCTGCTTCCGAAACCTGATTTCAATTCTGCTCCGAATGAATGCAATTTGTTTTCAATTTCATAGCCTGAATTCCTGAATTGCATAGTAGTGTAATCAGGTCCCCGACGGCGAATAGCATTAGGATGTGCGGGTTTTTCCTTGGTGGCTTCCAGACCGTTATAGGTAAAAGAGAGACTGTGATTATTATTGATAACCCAGTCAATTTTGCCCAGCCATTTATAGTTTGTCTGTTTCAGGTTGTAACCCTGGTATGGTCCGGTTTCATATCCAAATTTATTTTTTAAAATTGTGCTCACTGCAAGCAGGTCAGATTCGAGCACCCTTGAAGTATTGGTGTTGCCGGCATTTGTATTATTTCTTGCCACATAACTACTGGCTGCATCTTCCCTTTGCTCTGTTTCAAAATTTACAAAGTAAAAGAGTTTATTCTTTTTAATAGCACCCCCTAAAGAAAAGCCAGCCTGTAATTGGGTAAGATCGGGAACAGAAATTTTATTGCCGTCAACTTTTTTACCGGTTAATCCCTGGTTTCGGTAGAAGCCGTAAATGGTGCCGGCAAATGTATTGGTACCAGATTTGGTCACTGTGTTAATACCTGCGCCGGTAAAGCCTGCCTGGGTCACGTCATAGGGGGCAACATTCACCTGTATCTGATCAATAGCGTCAAGTGAAACAGGTTGCGCACTTGTTTGCCCCCCGGGTGTTGGTGCATCCAATCCAAACGGATTATTAAAAACTGCACCATCCAATGAATAATTATTATACTGGCCATTTCGACCCGCAAATGAAGTGCCGTTATAGGTAGCAGATGCAGAAGGCGTTAGCCTGGTAAAATCATCGGCAGACCTTGAAATGGTGGGTAATTGTCTTAGTTGACGGGAACTGATATTGGTAGAAGCACCCGTACGCTGGTTATCAAATATTTTTGATCTGGCAGATACCACCACTCCTTCCAGGCTAATAGTACCGGGTTCCATTTTAAAATCAACGGAATTGTTTTGTCCCAGCTCAAGAGTGATATCGTCTTCCGTTTTTTCCTTGTAGCCGGTAAACGTTACCGTTACTTTGTAGGGCCCGCCAACCCTCAGGTTTGGGACCAAAAATGTTCCATTGGATTGCGTGGTTGTTACCTTATTGATACCAGCTTCGGGAAAGGAAATGCTCACCGTGGCAGCGGTTAATGCTTTACCATCCGTGCCTGTTACCGTACCACTGATGGTGGCTGTAGTTACCTGTGCGTTTGTTTGTAGGGATAAAATACTCACAATCAAAGCAATGAATAGTTTGGATAGTTTTGGTTGTCTCATATATAGATTAATTTGACTATAAAATTAAAAGAAAACCTTAATATTGGATATTAAATTTCCCGAATGTTGAGAAATTGTGGGTTTTTTACCAGCGAGGGATTCCTTCTTGTGGTGGGAACGGGTTCAGGAAAAAGACGTGAATATACCCGGGACTGCAACAGTTTAGAAATAGAGAAGTTTGGGGAGCCAGGTTGTTTTTGATTTTATGGGATTCAGGTAAAAAAAACCGGATGCCTGAAGACCCGGTTCCATTTTATGCATCATGAGAATTATTTACTCATCTCGGTAAAATACTGATGAAAATATGGGATGGTTTCAATGCCTTTATAGAAATTTTCCACGTTAAATTTTTCGTTCGGGCTGTGAAGGTTATCACTATCCAGGCCAAAGCCCATGAATACTATCTTGACGCCGAGTTCTTTTTCGAACAAGGCACAAATAGGAATGCTTCCTCCCCCGCGTAAAGGTATCGGCGCTTTGCCAAAAGTGGTTTCCATTGCCTTTGCTGCGGCCTGGTAAGCCTTGCTTTCAATCGGTGTCATATAGGGTTCACCGCCATGATGTTCAAATGCATCTACAGTAACGCCCGGAGGAGCAATTTTTTTAAAATGTTCCAGCAGCATTGCCGTAATTTTTTTTGAAGACTGGTTCGGGACCAGGCGGGCGGAAACTTTGGCCATGGCTTTTGCGGGTAATACCGTTTTAGCTCCCTCCCCCTGGTAACCACCCCAAATACCATTCAATTCCAAAGTGGGCCGGATGCCCGTTCTTTCATTCGTAGTAAATCCAATTTCACCCCACAATTCTTTTACACCAAGATCGTCCATATACTCCTGCCCGTTAAAAGGTGCTGCAGCCATTAGTTTCCTTTCTTCACCGGTTGCAACCAGCACGTCATCATAAAAACCAGGAATGGTAATATGGTTATTTTCGTCATGGCAGGAAGCGATCATTTTGGCAAGCATTATTATGGGGTTGGCTACTGCTCCGCCATACACGCCACTGTGAAGGTCACGGTTAGGCCCCGTTACAGTTAATTCAATATAGCTAAGTCCGCGTACGCCAATATCAATACTCGGCGTATCTAAACTGATCATGGCCGTATCGCTGATTAAAATGACATCCGCCTTTAATAATTCTTTATGGGTAGCCACAAATTTTCCAAGGTTGGGAGAGCCCACTTCTTCTTCTCCCTCAATACAAAATTTGATATTATTAGTAAGCGTATTGGTTTTTATCATTGTTTCCAGCGCCTTAATATGCATGTATACCTGGCCCTTATCATCGCAACTGCCACGGGCAAAAATTTTGCCATCGATAATTATCGGTTCAAATGGACCGCTTTTCCAAAGTTCCAGTGGCTCAGCAGGCTGCACATCGTAATGGCCGTATACCAATACGGTTGGTTTAGCGGGATCAATTATTTTTTCTGCATATACAACCGGGTGTCCTTCAGTAGGGTAAATTTCAACTCTATCGGCACCGGCTTCCAATAACCGTTGCTTAACGCTTCCTGCGCAACTCACCATATCTGCTTTATTTTCACTTTTCGCACTCACGCTTGGTATGCGCAAAAGCTCCAGTAATTCATTTAAGAAACGATCTTTATTTTTTTCCTGGTAGTCTTTCCAAACTTGCATCTTGATAATTATTTTATATATGAAATGGATATGAATAGGGAAACGAAATTAGGCCTTTTTTTGTGGTCATTTTTTTTCTGTTTCAATAACATAAAGTTTACAAAAAAAATGCAATTTATTTTGGTGAAGTCGTTAATACAACACTATATTTGCAGTAGATTGTTAGCCAATTTATCAGCCTTTGTTTTAGTTGTATTTAACCAATACTTCCAAAGCAAAGGCTGAGTCCATTTAAACATGCCTTTCAACCTGTTTTTTTAATTTTCTGGTGTATCGACACTGAACCGGCCATTAGGATGTATCCTACAGCAGATGAAGCGATTATCCATTTTGTAATAGACAAAATATAGGTAAGCAGCGCACAGTCATCTGAAATATGACCATATAAAGTGACAAGCATCCCGGCATTTTCCAGTGTATCAAGTAAACCTGCCACCAAAGCGCCCTTCGCTAAAAAACGGCCGGTAATGCATAAAAACCCGCTGAACGAATCTGCAAGCAACCTGCATAAAGTATACAAAAATGTAGAATAGAATAGAAGAAAGACAAAATCAAGCCAGGTGTTAATTTTCGCGGCCTGAATGTTGTCAGCAGTGCCTATACCTTTCCAGGCGCCCACAACAGCAGATGCTTGTCCGGCATTGCGGGCAAATTCAAGTTCAAGGATTCCTTTTGGGGTAGCAGGTGTTTTTAATGTTGCGCCTGTTTTAGCCATTACCGCTATCATTACCAGCGTTCCTGCAAATAAAAAGAGGACGCGGGATCTGTTATAAGGGCGATATTTCTTCAAATCAGATACTGTTAAATCTTTCCTCTACCTGTTTCCAATTGAGGATCTTCCAGAAGTTTTCGATATAATCAGCCCTGCGATTCTGATAGTTTAAATAATATGCATGCTCCCACACATCTAATCCAAATAATGGGAAGCCTTTTACTTCTGCTATATCCATTAATGGATTATCCTGGTTAGGTGTAGAACTTACTACTATCTTCTTATCTTTTGTAAAAACCAGCCAGGCCCATCCGCTTCCAAATCTTGTTTTAGACGCTTCAGTCAATTGCTTTTTCATTTCATCAAAAGAACCAAAGTCTTTTTCAATAGCTGTTAATAATTTACCTGCGGGTTGGGAATTCGCGTTAGGAAGCATGGATTTCCAGAATAATTCATGGTTGAAGTGGCCACCCCCGTTGTTACGCATTTTTACAGAATATTTTGATATATTATTCAACACATCTTCAAGCGGTTTTGTCATATCCACTTTTTCAGCCATTGCGGCTTCTTTCAGGTTCTTGCTATACGCGGAGGCATGTTTATTATAATGAATATCCATAGTTTGAGCATCAATTGATGGTTCCAGCGCATTATATGCATAGGGTAGGGGTTGCTGGTCAAAACCTGTACTGAAGTTTTTGAAAGGGAAGTGTATGGGGGATTTGGTATTGCTGCCGGCTGCCATTACCGCACTCACCGAAGGCAATGCTATTAACGCTGCTACGCTTGCTTTAGCAGATTTTTCAAGGAAATTTCTCCTGGTAGTTTGTTTCATGATATAATTTTTTTTAGGTATAAATTTAACTAAACTTTTTTGTTCGGTTATATATATTAACTATAGGTTTAAAAAAAGGGCGCATGCTTTTAAAAAAGCGGTAATAAAATTCTTTATTGAACAATTGAGAATCATGCATTGCTTTGTAAGTAAGCATCGCGCCCAACGGTGCCAATACCAATATTGATAACCACATTCCCACGAAAGGAGACGTAAGATCATCTTTTACGAATTTTTCGCCAAACATGTTCAGCAAGTGGAAAAGCAGGAAAAATACTATGGCCACCACAAGCGGCATGCCAAGTCCCCCTTTTCTGATAATTGAACCAAGCGGAGCTCCAATGAAGAACAACACCAGGCACGCCAAAGACAAAGAGAATTTCCTGTGCCATTCAATTTTATTATTGCGTAGATCTCTTTTCCTGTTGTCCCACTCTGACCCTGAGAACTGGTAGGTATTTTTCATTGCATTGATTATGTTAATTGAATTTTCATAAACATAATAAGCGGCGGAATCAGGTATAATATCCGCAAAACTTTTAATTTTTTGTTTAGGTGGATATGCTTTTTTCCACAGACTGTCAGGCAGATTTTTGAAATGGAGTTGGCTGTTTAATTCAGTACGGAACTTTCTACCAAAACTGTCTCTTCCCCTTGTTAATGAATCGATCGACACATTTAGTTGCCGGATGCTAAGCATCTTGTAATCATTCTTAAAAATACTGTCAGGCGTATTCATCATCTGCAAAGAACTAAGGTCAAATAATTTTTTATATTCCTTAAAACCCAGCCTTATGAATTCGGTACTGGTATCCATCGAATTGCCACGTTCCTGGTACCGGTAGCCGTTATACAATGTAAACTCCAGGAATTTTTTATCACTTGAAAAACCCATGGTTCCTTTCTCCGCTATGATGCTGTTATCCTGCAACATAGATTGTTGTTCATAAATCAAAACATTATGGATAGTTTTTCCATCGCTGTCTTTTTTGCCAACTTTAATAGCGTAGCCTGGGATATGGTTGTAAAAAGTACCCTGCTTTAGATCGAGCGCAGGTTTCTTATAGGTAATATCATAATAGAGTGTCTTAAACTTAAGGTTGGCATAGGGAATCACATAATTGGCGAAAAGGAAAGTGATGCCGCAAAGTAAAATAGCCACCAACATCAGCGGACGCATAAAACGCAATAGGGAAATGCCTGCAGATTTGATGGCTACCAGTTCGAAACTTTCGCCCAGGTTGCCAAATGTCATAATTGAGGATATCAGTATGGCGATGGGCATGGCCAGGGTGAGTAAGGAAGCACTGGCATACCATAAAAATTTCCCGATCGTTAACAGGTCAAGGTCTTTACCTACCAGGTCATCTATGTATTTCCACAGGCTTTGCATCATCAATACAAAAAAGGCAATAAAGAACGTTGCGATAAACGGCCCGATAAATGATCGTAGAATGAGCTGGTCTAATTTTTTAATCATATACCAAGGTTCCACCTGAGAAGGGAACTTTTAAGAAATTATGCCCGTTAATTATTTTGGGACTGAGCACCGGAAACCTGCAATAGCAATTTCTCAGCAGCAAAGCTATGAACAATTTAACCCTGGTACCGTGTTTATTAATAAGAGCCCACTTCATAGTTTTATTTTTTTTGTTGGCCGGCAGGAGTTTTTCATGGCACCATGGTTGTTCTGCCCGATCGGCATCGGATCTCTTTGCCACAACTTATTTGGGATCTTTTCCCAAAGACCTCACAGGTTTACAAAACGGGTAAGGTCTTGAAAAAAACCAGGCATCAGGCATTAAATTGTAACTTGTAAATCGAATGACCGAAAAAACAAAAATAGTCCTTTCTGCCATGGAACTGGAATTGGTTTGTAATAAAGAATGGATTTTAACGAAACGTATAATTATAGAGAAAGTGTACCGGCTTTTTGGCGGACTGGCTTTAATTATGCAGCAGCAGATCCGGCAAAATAAAGACTCATTACCCCCACAGGCAACTGGTAGCAGTCCAAAAATATCGAGGGGAGAAAATTACAGAAGCCTGCCTTATGTAATGCTTGACTACCCGCGTTATTTTACAAAAGAATCTACCCTTGCAATACGTACCTTATTTTGGTGGGGGAATTTTTTCAGTATTAATCTTCATTTATCCGGTGCGTGCAGGGAAAAGGCAATACCCGCATTGAGATCCAACTTTTCGGTTTTGCAACAAAAAGACTACTGGATATGTATACATACTGAGCCCTGGCATCATCATTTTGGAGAAGATAATTATGTGCCGTTGAAAAATTATTGTCTCCCGGATTTTGAAATCATGATTCACCTGAACCCATTTATTAAACTCGCATGTCGAATTTCCCTGGAGCAATGGGATGGAGCGGCAGAATTTTTAGAACACCATTTTAATGAAATGATAATACTTTTGGAAATTAATTTCCCAGGCGATGAAAGAGGTCTTTTACCTGGTATTCCCATAGCTGGCTCTGGTCTTTAATATCTTTTTTTTCAGCGAAATCCTTAATTATCAAAATTGTCTGATTGGTTACTTCAGATTTTTCAATAAGGAATTCAAAGAATTCTTCTTTGGGCGCATGCAACCAATGATAACGAATGTATTTGTCTTCTTCCCCTTCCATTAATTCTGCCTGTTCTTCAGAACCATTCCACGAGAAGCTGAATACACCGTCTCTTTCATCTACTTTATCCGCAAACCATTCCTGCAGCCCGGCAGGAGTGCTCAAAAAATCATATAATATGCCTGGCGAACATCTAACAGGGTATTCTAGCGTATACAAAACTTTCTTGCTCATCCAAATAATTTAAATTCATA
>JBDTWP010000280.1:0-9501 GCA_040006615.1 Ferruginibacter sp. | reverse complement strand
GTAAAGATCAGGTTATTGTCCGTGGCCGCTGGACTTACGACGGTGGGCATTCGGGCTACAATGAAGTTCATGCCACACGCACCATACAGAAAGTCTTTTATGTGCCTCAAAACCCCGTAGAATTTGAAAAATTCCGGCAACAATGGTGTGATCGCATGAGTGAAATACCGCATGTCGAATTAAATGGTTTGAAACCATTGACGCCTCCGGCGCAGGCAACTTATGACAACCAGCAACAACCTGAAAACCAGTGGACATTGCATCCTGACGTTGATGGATGTACTCCGGATGATCGCCCACACATCGGGTAGTCGCATGATCCATATACTTAAAAAGTAATTTCTGTTCAATAATTCACTATCTAAATTACTTTTATAAGCATAAATTTCTCAGCTACATCGGATTCCAAATTGTCGTGGCAACAGGTGGTTTGTGAGGACACAAACCACGGCCCTGCCTTGGTCTGTGTCCCCACCATAGCCGTCAACTTAAGGATTTTGCCTGCGATTCTTTAGAGCCCTAGGCTCGACAAATATTATAAACAACGGATTTTAATCCGTTGATAGACTAACCATTGAATTGAGAGCTATAGGCTCAGCCCATATAAAGGTTAATCAATAATGCACCGTGCATACACCACTCATCTATTGGATGTTGTAACAACGGATTAAAAACCGTTGCTACAACCTAAACCGAGCCTACGGCTCTACCAAAAACATAAATTGAAGGCTATTGTGTCCCACCCACCGAAATCGGTAGCTACAATTATATATACCCATTCATAATCTATTGAAAACCAATGAAAAGTATGTAGGCTTCTCTGCAACAATACTGCCTGGCAAGTCTCACTCAAACCTGAGTTGGAAGGGACAAGTTCGGAAATGAATTGCCACAGGCTTTAGCCTGTGGTTAGTGAAAAATGCAACAAACGACGGCTTTAGCCGAATTTAATTTAAGCATATTCCTGGTTGGTATGGCTAAAGCCAAAAACAAATAAATTTGTTCCCCCAGCTAAAGCTGGAGGCAATTTATAAAACCACTTCCAGCCAATGGCGTGTATACTACTTTATTGCACCCACGGAGCAGCATGTATTTGGAATGCACCCTCGTAGGGCGAAAGCTGATGTAGAATCAATTGCCGGTTTTTATTGTTTCCCAATCGCATTATTAATTAAGCCAAAAATCAAAATCTTCAATGCTGCCAAAGCTACCGTGTAAGACCAATAAAGCAGGCAAATCTTCGTTACCAATTACTTCGAAATAGATTCTTGCGCTGTCTGTATTTAAATATTTGCCGGATATATGGTCAAAGTTTTTCATCGGGTATTTTTAGAATTTGAGCCGTTTTTTTCAGAGATTACTTTTGTAATATTTTTTGCATTTCAGTTAAGTAAACCGGATTATCACTCATTCCATTGTGTCCCTGCCCGCTTAAAGTAATTAAGGTATCTGAGTGTTTAAGCAATTTGTTTAGTTTAACTGATGCTTCGTAATCAATTAATTCATCTTTATCACCGTGGAAAATTACTATTGGCATTTTGCAATCCCTTATATATTTATTTGTCTCAAATTTATATTTTAAAATGAAGGATGGGATTATTGGAAACTTATGTTTCATCATGTCAGTTAAACTATAATAAGGTGCCTGGAGTATTAATAATTTTGGCTTGTTTGCCGATGCAAGTTTAGCCGCAGGTCCTGTCCCTATCGAGTAGCCCAGGATGATTATTTTATTTTCGTTATACCTTTTTTTTAAGTTGTCATATACAATTTGTACATCTTTATATAGCTGTTCCTGGCTATTGATCGTTCCTTCGCTTTTACCGTAGCCTCTATAATCCAGCATAAAAAGATCATAGTTCAGGTCCGTATATGTTTTGGAATTGTATCCCCAGGATCTTAAAGAACCTGCATTTCCATGTAAGTAAAAAATGAGGCCTTTCGAACTGTCAGCCTTAAATAAAATACCATCTAATATTGTATTGTCTTTTGTTTTTATATTTAATTCCTCAAAGTGTCGGTCAAATTCAAATTTATAAGCCTTATCCAGTTTTTCAGGAAAGAAGATCAATTTTTCCTGGATGAAATATAACAGCCCGCAAACAACGATGTAAATAACCAGGATGATTTTTAAAAGGTGCAGAATTGATTTTTTCATTGAAGTATGCTTCTCCTGAAATGACACGCAAAGATGCTGCATTTGCGAAATGCCGGTATTTGAAAACAAATGAAATCAGGGAAAAAATCATTTTTCCTTTACTGACTCTTCGGTATGTTTTACCAAATCGTCATCATTATAGCTAAAGATGAGTTTAACAGCCCCGGAAGGTATTATTTCAAAACGAAGCGTTGCATACAACCCGGGAGGTAATGAAGGATATGTAAACTCATTATTGCCGGTGTATTCAAAATTTTCTCCAAACACTTCATTCTTCATCCACAATACATTGTTCCTTTTAAAGAGTACTGTTTTTTTGTTTTTGTCCTTTTCATCCGTATATACACCAATAATTTTTTCAATAGCCGCAGGTTCAGCAGTCAATATAGTAGACATACTCACATCATACGTTACTCTTTTGGTTCCATTGCTTAAATTTTGTACATCTAATATTCTTCCTTTGGCGATTGGGGAAGAAGCATATAGATCCTTACTGATATGGGTATCACCGGAAAAATAGAGCTGCGTTACCAACGGCTGGTAACCCTCAGCGGTGATCATTAAATGAAAATGAGCAGGTCTGAAACGCCCATCACCAATACCATAAGGCACAGGTAATATGGTATTAAACGAATAATGCCCTTTTTCATCAGAAAAGGTAGTGCCACGGTAATGAAATTCGTTTGTACCATTATCATATACTCCATCGCTGTTGCAATGCCATAATTCTATTTTTGCTTTTTTGTAGGGAGTCTTGCAATCTTTATGTTTAATCATGCCGCTCAGTTCTATCAGATTACCTTTGGCACCCTGTAAAACCAGGTTATTCCTGACCGGGCTGCCAGGCCGGTAAAATGGCCCAAGTATGTCTGTTGTAGTCTCACAATCACCCGAATATTGATTGCCGTCAAAGCGGATAAACCCGGAACTGCTTACTGCCACGGCACATAAGGCTGTATTTTTTATGAAAGACCTGCGTTGCATACAAATTGGTTTAAGGGTTTTTTCTATTGTTTGATTAGATACATGTTCTTATAAGATTTCCGCTAACAATTCGGTACGGGGAATTAAAAATAATTAATTGCGTTGTCAATTCAAACATTTATTATTTTCCGCCTAAGACCTGGTAAATTATATTCGTTTTTATAAGCAGGTGTTCATCCTTCATAACAATACTTTACCTAATCCTTTTATCGGCTTATACGGTCTTAACTGATTGTCCATCCGCCATCCGGTATCTATCCGGTATCGAGTTGACACAGTATGAATCTTACCTGAATTTTTTTGGTTAATATATTTCTAACATTATTGCATTCCAACTAAATTTTTATTAGATTTATATTTCTTATTGTAATTTTTCAGTTTTTTATTGAATTTCAATTTCTTCACGATTAAACTTGCAATATGCTGACAGAACAACCTATCACACAATTTCAGGCAAGCCTTCATGGTAAGCTTATTCAGCCAAAGGATACTGAATATGATATATCGCGGAAAGTATACAATGGCATGTTTGATAAACATCCTGCCATAATTGTAAAGTGTGCCGATGTTGATGATGTGATAATGGCTATAAATTTCGCCCGGCAAAATGACCTGCTTGTGGCAGTAAAAGGAGGGGGGCACAATGCGGCCGGCCTTGGCATGTGCGACGATGGATTGGTAATTGACTTGTCCCTGATGAAAGCGGTTTATGTTGATGTTGAAAAGGAAACCGCCCTTGTGCAGGCAGGCTGTACATTAGGGGATATAGACCACGCCACATATCCATTCGGTATGACTGTGCCAAGTGGGATTGCTTCTACTACGGGTATCAGCGGGCTCACATTGGGGGGTGGTCTTGGCCATTTAACCCGTCAATGCGGCTTATCTATAGATAACCTGCTTGAGGCGGAAGTTGTACTGGCAGATGGCAGTTTTGTTAAAGCATCTGCTACAGAGAACACAGATTTGTTCTGGGCCCTGCGGGGAGGGGGCGGAAATTTTGGTGTGGTAACTTCTTTTTTATTCAGAGTGTGGCCAATCAGCACGGTATATGCGGGACCAATGCTCTGGCAATTAGAAGAATCAAAGGAGGTGATGCGTTGGTACAGCGATTTTATTAAAAGTTTTCTGTCGGTACCGCCGGGAGAACCTTTTCCCAAAGAGTTGCACCTGAAAAAAATGTGCGGTATAGTTTGGTGTTATACCGGCCCTCTCGATAAAGCAGAAGAAGTTTTTGATCCCATCCGCAATTTTAAAACACCCGCTCTTGACCTTGCTGGCCCGATACCCGTTCCTGCATTGCAAAGTATGTTTGACCCGATTTTGCCACCCGGCATGCAATGGTACTGGAAAGCGGATTTTGTTAACGAGTTAAGCGATGAAGCGATTGATTTGCACATAAAACATGGTTCTCAAATGCCCACCTGGCAGTCAACCATGCATCTTTATCCTATAAATGGTGCCGCTTCAAGAGTCGGAAAAAACGAGACGGCATGGAATTACCGTGATGCTACCTGGGCGATGGTAATAGCAGGCATTGATCCGGATCCGGCAAATAAGGATATTCTTATTTCCTGGGCAAGAGACTATTGGACTGCTCTACATTCATATTCTGCAGGAGGTGCTTATGTTAACTTCATGATGGATGAAGGAGAAGACCGCGTGAAAGCGACTTATGGTGATAATTATGAGCGGTTAGCAAAGATTAAAAGTATATATGATCCCGGTAATTTATTCAGGGTTAACCAGAACATTATGCCTGCGATACACGCAACCTGACAAATTAAATTGAAACAATTAAGGATTTATCCCGGAAAGTTACAATTGATTCCTCCTGGATTTTTTTTAGTTTGCCGGCAGTATTTTTCGATTATTAAAAATGTCTGTCTACCGGGAGGACAACGACTAAATTGTGCAGAAACTATGGCTACCGGTTTGAAATCTGAAGGGTATTTTCGTTGCTTAACTCCATTATAAATTCTATATTTAGCCTTTATTTCATCCCTTCTCTATTCCTTCTTTCCTAATAGATTTTTTATTATTAATATTAAAACCTTTTAAAAAATGAAGCAATTCAAATTTCTGACTACTATTACTTTCGGCCTTGGTATGGCATTCATTCTTCACTCCTGCGGTTCGGGAGGAGATAAAAAAGCTGATGAACCCACCACCGATACAACCGCCGCAGTAAAAGCTCCGGAGCCTGCTCTTGCTCCGGAACCCGCCAAGCCGGGCAATGTATTGATCATTCAGCACAAAGTGGCCAATTTTATCAAATGGAGACCTGCCTATGAATCACATGATTCCGTCCGCCGTGCTCATGGCCTCACCAATTACATTTTGGGCAGGGGATTGAATGATTCAAATATGGTAGTGGTTATTTTAAAGATGGACGACGTAAATAAAGCAAAAGAATTGGGCGCCTCACCGGAATTGAAAACCCGGATGCAAAAGGGCGGAGTTATAGGAAAACCTACCATTACCTACCTGGATGTAGTGATGAATGACCAGTCACCAATTGAACAAACTGCCCGTCTTATGGTAACGCATAAAGTAAAAGACTGGGATGCCTGGAAAAAAGAGTTTGATGATCATAAACAGGCGAGGATGGACGCGGGACTAATAGACAGGGGCCTGGGTTATAGTGATGGCGATAATCATATGGTATCAATGGTTTTTGCCGTTACTGATATGCAAAAAGCATTGGCATTTACCAAATCAGCCGATTTGAAAGACAAGATGACTAAAGCAGGAGTAGATGGGCCACCAACTTTCCTTTTTTATAATATAGTACAAAAATATTAGTGTCTGGGGTGTGATCATAGTTGATGGTTGAAGGTTGACGGTTACTATTCCCGGTTAACCCCTCATTTTTTAAATAAAATCATTCGCAGGAAATTTTCATGAAAGCTGTTGGCAATGAACCAACAGCTTTTAATTTGTCGTAATCTATGAGATCGGCTTACGGTTAAAGTAAATCAGGCATCAGACATCCGGCATCTAATATTATTTTTGCCTAATGAACAGCGATACAGGAAAATGGATCATAATTATAGGGGTGTGTATTCTACTCCTTGGAGTTATCGTTTATTTCTTTCACGATAAACTGCACTGGATTGGGCGTTTGCCCGGTGACTTAAGGATTGAAAAAGAAAATTTCCGGTTTTATTTTCCAATAACCAGCTTGATTATATTCAGTGTACTTTTAACCCTGATTGTAAATTTCATCAAAAGGTTTCTTCATTAATCCGTTATATGTCAATTCAGCATATCCTCAATGACTGCGGTTTAAATATCACCAACTATGAACCGCTGCATGGAGGCGACATAAACCGTTCTTATTGTTTGTATGGCCACACTGCAAAATACTTTTTGAAGGTAAATGATGCCAGAAAGTACCCGTGTATGTTTGCAAAAGAAGTGAATGGCCTGCATGCATTACATCAAAACTGCACTCTTACAGTACCCCGGGTAATCAAATCCGCCGATACACAACAGGATCAATGGCTGTTGCTGGAATGGCTGGAAAATGGATCGCCGAAAACAAACTTCTGGCAAAATTTTGGCACCGGTCTGGCTATGTTACATCAAAAACAGCAATCCTTTTTTGGATGGCACGAAGATAATTTTATAGGTAGCCTGGTACAGCATAATCAACAATTGCCCTCATGGCATTTATTTTACGGGGAATGCCGGATCATGCCGTTGGTGAGAGATCTTTTTAACACAGGCTCCTTCTCAAAGCAGGATGTGACTTCAGCGGAATTGTTTTGTAAAAGAATTGAAGATCTCTTTCCGCCAGAACCACCTGCTCTGTTGCATGGCGATCTTTGGAGCGGTAATTTTATGATAGCCTCCGACGGTAACGCAGCCATTTTTGACCCCGCCGTTTATTACGGGCACAGGGAAATGGATATTGGTATGACTAAATTGTTCCGGGGATTTGACACGCAGTTTTATGATGCTTATAACGGAATCTATCCATTGGAGAATGGCTGGCAGCAACGACTACAGTTCGCACAACTATATCCATTACTGGTGCATGCGGTTTTATTTGGCGGACATTATGCGGGGAGTGCAAGGGATATTATAAGGGGTGTCTGAACCCAGGTGAGTTAATTAAATATTTTCCGTTAGGATACATGATTTGGAGCGATACATTCCTGCCAATATTCTACGATTCTTTTTATTGATCGCTCTAAATCTTCATAGCTGTTTTGTTTAACAAAAAATCCCCAGACTGACTTTGAGTATGCATCAATAACCATATTGGCCCGCTCTTATTCATAAATTCAAAAATTAAGCTGTTACGATATCATTTTGCCATCTTTGATAAAGTTCCCGGCTTATTCAAATCGATGGGGCGTGATATTTAATTATACAGAAATAAGAAATTTATAATTTACGCACTTTTGCTTTCAATTCTTCCAGCTTCAATTTCTGGTTGGCAATTTCCTTCTCCTGCATCGCCTGGTCATTTTTTTTGTTAACCAGGTCAGCCTGGTATTCCTCTATCTTTTTAACAAGGTCTTTTTCATCGTCCTGCAAATTGCTCAATTTTTTTTCCGCGTTTTTCACGACTTTTTCCTGTTCTTCGATGTCAAGATTTAGGCTAAAGCTGGCTGTAGTAGCAACAAAACCATTCAGGAAATTAGTGGCCGCCATAAATGTAACAGAATCCACATCCGGTGAAATAAAGTTATCGTATCCCTTACTCACAAGGAGGTAAATTATTGACTGATCTTTTTGTTTTTTGCTTTTTCGCTCTACTTTAAAATACATGTCTAATTTCTGGTTGTTAAGTGCAGGTAACACTATGCCGTTAAAAACATAAAATCCATCCAGTTTGTTTTTTTTCCAGAACAGGGAGCCTTTCGTTTCAGGGGAATAACCGGTTTCTTTCAGCTTTTCCAGTATCGTGCCTTCTGCAATGTCTGTATTATTTGGCAGATCCAACACCAGTCCGGGTTGTAATTTTTTGTCGATGCTGATCGTTGTGAAACTGGCTTGTGCGGAAGCTGATAAAAGTCCCGCAAAAAGCAATACAATCAATAAGTAAGATCGGGTCATTTTTTTAATTTTTTAATTGAAAAAAAACATCATTCACAGAAGAATTTTCACTCAATTCCCTGCTGAATCTAAATATCATCATTGCGGGAACTGAGGTTTTACATTTACAATGTAGGTTTCTGTCGGATGTTGTTGGTTTATTAGCATACAAAGTTGAGTCTCTTTTTACTGGCAATTGTTACACAATTTAATAGTTAATTTACATTATTCACAGTTTTCGGGGCAATTCCTTGTTTGTGATTCAATGGCTGAAGAAAAGATGATTATGAAACGCGGATCTTATTTTTGAATGCGTCTTGCCGGCAGGCCATCTAAGCTCACCGCTTCTCTCAATAGTTTTATTATCGCTTTTTCGTCAATGTCGCCGGCAGAATTATAGATCTTATAAAATATTTTTTTGTTGGTACCATGGGTAAGGTAATTGTCGGCATCATTTAATTTATTGCCATACCAAAATCCTAATAAGACGCCATTCTTAATTCCTCCTCCAGGAACTGTGGCTGGCCAAATAATACAGATGCCCTTTTTTCCATAGAAAAATGGACAGTTGTATGATAATTTTTCTTTGCAGGTCGCAGGTAAATTTTCAATTATTATTTGTCTTAATACATCCGCAATTATCCTTTCATTCTCAGGAAGCACTTCATATAAATGAAGAATTGACCTTATTTTTATGGGAGCGTTTAACTTCATTCCTGGCTATGAAAGTTCGATAAGTTAGGAATTTTTCCTGGTTTTAATCCCCTTGTGAAGTATAAAATGAACTACAAAGGAATATAGCGCACTGTGGCGCCTTTTATTCCCGAAAACCAGGATATGCTGCAAATTATCAATTATCAATTATCAATTATCAATTATCAAAATTATCAATTATCAACTGGCACTTATTTCGGTGCAAAAAAATAGTCCTCCGGTAGAAACCGGCGGACTTTAACGATTGCTTGCTATATGAAAATCTTAAATAAATTCTTTTAAATACCCGCATATCTTATCCTCCTCCACTATATTTGCGCCTGCTAACGATTGCCTGTTATTAAACGCCCATCTTGCTGATACAAAAGTAAGGCGGGCGTTTATATATTTCAGATCAACTTACCCTTCATTTAATGATGCGTAAAACAGTTAGTTACCCGTTAATTGCCTGTTGTGTCAGGATTACACGATAAATATTTCATTACAGCCATCGCTTTCCAGGAAGATATTTATTAACTGGTATGTTGCAGATGCATTTAAAATTAGCCGGCTTCTGTTTCTGTACAGTGAAAAATCAAACGTCTGGATTTAATAAA
>JBDTWP010000279.1:0-9516 GCA_040006615.1 Ferruginibacter sp. | reverse complement strand
TCTTTCCCGGCAAATTGATTACCAGTAAGAAATTTTCCTTAATTTCCTTTTTCATAAACCGACACTGACATGTCAGATTCTTTATTCAGAACAAAGAAGATTGAAAGCATTTTGGCCGAAGGGAGCGATGATGCTCACAGTGATGGCGGATTAAAGAGGGTACTCTCCATGCGTGATCTTACTTTCTTCGGTATAGCAGCTATTTTAGGAGCAGGGAGTTTCAGTAGTTTGGGTGGTGCCGTGTATCATGGCGGCCCGGGCGTAGTAATATTATTTGTTATCACTGCTGTCGCATGTGCCTTTACAGCATTATGTTATTCAGAGTTTGCGAGTCGTATACCCGTGGCTGGCAGTGCTTACACATACGCATATGCTTCTTTTGGTGAACTGTTTGCATGGATCATTGGATGGGCATTGATCATGGAGTACTCCATCGGTAATATTTACGTGGCTTATAGCTGGAGTGATTATTTCACTTCTTTCCTGGAGAAGATAAATGTGCATATTCCCGAGTACCTGTGTACCAGTTATATGGAAGTGAAAGATGCATTGCAAGGTGGAAGCACCAATAAAGATGTACTGGATGCGTGGAACTATGCGCCCATGATCGGGAACCTGCGGATCATTTTTGATCTGCCTGCATTTGTAATTAATATACTGATCACCTTACTGGTATTCCGCGGTATCAGGGAAAGCCGCAACTTCAGCAATGTAATGGTGATTCTTAAAATGATCGTGGTGTCATTGGTGATACTGGTAGGTGGATGGATTGTTTTTTCGAATGGACTTACCTTTAACTGGACACCTGCCAATGAAGAAGGGATAAGATCATTTATGCCGAATGGTTTTAGCGGTGTGATGGCAGCAGTAAGCGGTGTATTCTTTGCTTATATTGGTTTTGATGCGGTAAGTGTGCTGGCAGAAGAAAGTAAAAATCCCCAACGTGACCTGCCAAGGGGAATGATCCTTTCACTGGTGATCTGTACAATCGTTTATATATTACTCACCCTGGTTTTAACCGGTGCCGTCAATTACAGGAAATTTGAAGGCGTTGGCGATCCGCTGGCCTTTATTTTTGAAAAACAAAACCTGGATGTAGGCTGGATGCAGTTCTTTGTTGCCATTGCCGCGGTAGTTGCCATGACGAGCGTATTGCTGGTGTTTCAAATGGGGCAGCCGCGTATCTGGATGAGTATGAGCCGGGATGGGTTGATGCCGCCGGTATTTCAAAAGATCCATAAAAAATATAAGACACCTTCTTTTTCTACGGTCGTAACCGGCTTGGTAGTAGGCATTCCTATTTTATTTACGGATAAGACATTTGTGCTCGACTTTACCAGTATTGCAACCTTGTTTGCATTTGTATTGGTTTGCGGAGGTGTGTTATTGATACCGAGAAAGGAAAAACAAACCGGAAAATTTCACCTTCCTTATATCAACGGGCGGTATATTTTTCCCGGTATCGTTATTGGTTCCATTTTACTGGCAATGAGTTTATCAAAGGATTATTTTAGCAATATGTTTAGTTTTGATTTTCATAATAACCCCGGCTATGAAAGTGGTAAAATTAGTTTCATGGATGCGGCGACGCCCAATATAACATTGATTATTTTTTGGATAAGTACGGTAGTGCTGGCCATAGTGGCTTTTATAAAAAAATATTCGCTCATACCGCTGATGGGCCTTATCACCTGCTTGTACCTGTTGACTGGTATGACAAAAAATAACTGGGCCTGGTTTCTAAGTTGGCTGTTGGTAGGCCTGGTTATTTACTTTTTGTATGGGTATAGAAAAAGTAAGCTGGCGGATTAATTTTTTTTAAGGCTCACAGGAAAGCTTCAAACCATTCAAAATTTAGGCATGCTGGTTTACGGGTGCCTGGGAAATTTAATCAGGAAACCCTGAAGGTTGATAACCCAATGGCAAGAAATAATTTTAACAATTCAAAGAAAATTCTTTTTGATTATTAACAACATAAAAATGAAAAAAATGAAAACATGCCTTCTCACTGTATCAGTTTTTCTATCCATCGCATGTGCTAAAGCACAAACGGCCGATGAAATAATTTCAAAATACCTGGATGCTATAGGTGGCAAAGAAAAGCTTTCACAAATAACTTCAATTTACATCGAAAGCGGAACAGAAGTAATGGGAAATGAATCGGCTACAAAAACGACTGTTTTAAGTGGGAAGGGCTACAAAAACGAATCTGACTTTAATGGTCAAATGCTGGTTCAGGTAGTAACTGATAAAGGAGGATGGACAATTAACCCATTCGCTGGTTCAAGTGATCCCATGCCATTGCCTGATGACCAATTTAAAGCTACTGAGGACCAGGTATACGTACTTAGCCCGCTATTTAATTATGCTGAACATGGCGCTAAAGTAGAATTATCGGGTCAGGAAAAAGTTGGGGAAGTAAATGCGTATAAAATAAAATATACAAACAAAGATAACATGGAAGCTACCTTTTACATAGATCCCTCTACCTATTATATTATACAGGCTGTTAGAAAAGGATATGCTATGGGCCAGGAAGTTACCATAACAATAAATTTTTCTAATTTTCAAAAAACAGATTTTGGGACTACTATTCCATTCACTACCAATATTGACATGGGCCAGTTTGCCCTGAAGATTAACGTGAAAAAAGTTGAGATAAACAAAACGGTAGACCCTGCAATTTTTGATATGCCTAAATAGCTAAAAGCAAAGAGCCCGCGTTAAATAACCAACGAAGCAATTATTGATGTTTCACACAACTTTACTATTGTAACTTTGCAACAGCGGGATGGACAGCTTGACTCCCGGCCATCAGTATGAAATACCAACAAGGCGATAAAATAATTGTGTTGCTTACCAATGAGCAGGGAACCGTGGCTGAGATCATGAATGAAAAAATGGTAATGATTGAAGTTAAGGGGGTTCGTTTTCCGGCTTATACGGACCAGATTGATTTCCCTTATTTTAAAATGTTTTCAGAAAAACGGGTGGCGGAAAAGAAAAGGATCTTTATTGATAATGTAAAGCAGGAGAAAGCGGGTCCCGCGGTTAAAGTAGCCAATGGAGTATTCATTGCCTTCATGCCCATATTTGACAAAGATATTTTTGACGATGATGTGGTGGAGAAGTTGAAGATTTACCTCATCAACCAGACAGTCACTGCTTACAACTTTACCTACAAGTTGTGTTTTGGCGGCGAAAGCAGTTTTGACTTGAAGAATTCAATTGGGCCACTGAGTGATTTTTACGTGCACAATGTGAATTTTGAAGACCTGAGTAATAATCCCCGTTTTGATGTTGAATTTTCCCTGGTAGTGCCGGATAAAAAGAAAACTCCTTATTATGAGACTTCGTTAAAGCTAAAAGCAAAACAGCTTTTTAAAAGAATAGAAGAGATCCAATTAAAAAATTTACCTACTTTCTCATATCCGCTTTTTGAAAACTATCCTGATAAAATTGACGAAGTAAAAGTGGATCTCAGCAGGTTGGGCAATGCAGGATTCAGGATGTATGATGTTAGTAAAGTAAAAGAAAATTTGCCCCCGGCCCGTACGGTTGTGGACCTGCATATTGAAAAGTTGACCGATAGCTGGAAACACCTCGGTAATTTTGAAATACTCACTTTACAGATAAAGGAATTCGAAAAATTTTATGAACTGGCGGTTGCACATCGCCAGCCGTCACTCACAGTCATTCATGGTGTAGGTGCAGGTAAATTAAGGGATGAGATACATGATATATTGCGGTTAAAAAAAGATGTGAAATCTTTTGTAAACCAATACAATGCAGCTTACGGCTATGGGGCCACTGAAATTTATTTTTCTTATTAAACCCCCATAAATTCTGTAGGTTATATAACCATCCGGTACAAAGAGATCTGCAAATCATCAGGATCAAAGAACCCTCCCTGCGACAGGGAGCTAGGCCGTATCATTTTTATTGGAACTATATCTTCTCCACTTTTCAATCACCGCCAGCATATCATCGGGCATATTGCTTTCAAAAACCATGGGCTCCCTGGTGGAAGGATGAATAAAACCGAGTTCTTTGGCGTGCAAGGCTTGCCGTTTGCACAATAAAAAGCAGTTGTCTACAAACTGTTTGTACCTGGTAAAGATCGTTCCCTTTACTATTTTATCTCCTCCATAAGAATCATCGTTGAATAAAGGATGGCCGATATATTGCATGTGTACGCGTATCTGGTGCGTGCGCCCGGTTTCCAGGCGGCATTCCACGAGTGTTACATAATTAAATCTTTCCAGCACCTTATAATGCGTTATTGCATCTTTTCCATGCTCTCCTTCGGGGTAGGTGGTAAATAATTTTCTAAATCGCTGGTGCCTGCCCACATGGCCGGTAATGGTACCTTCATTCTCTTCAAAATCGCCCCACACTAATGCGATATACCTCCTGTGTACGGTATGGTTGAAAAATTGTTTGGCAAGATCGGTCATGGCCTTCGGCGTTTTTGCCAGTACCAGGAGTCCAGTGGTATTTTTATCGATCCTGTGCACCATCCCAAACCGGGCTAAACCGCTTTCCTCAATTTCCGGGTTTTGTTGTTTTAAATAATAAGCAACCCCATTGATCAATGTGCCGCGATGGTTACCACTTCCCGGGTGTACTACTATCCCGGCGGGTTTATTAATCAGCAGTATATCAGCATCCTCATAAGCAATACTAAGCGGGATATTTTCGGGAACAATTTCATTTGATTCGGGATGGCGGTTACTAAAAACCACAATCTTGTCATATGGCCTTACCTTGTAATTGGTTTTGACAGGCTTATCGTTTACCAGTACCATTTCATTTTCGATGGCTTGCTGGATCTTATTCCTGGTCGCTCCTTCAATACGGCTCATTAAAAATTTATCAATTCGTAATGCTTCCTGTCCCTTTGAAACCTCAATTACCAACCGTTCATAAAGTTCTTCGTTTTCCTGCAGGTCCTCCTCCATTGTAATTATTTCGTTGTTCATGCTAATTGTTTAAAGCGCAGGATTCAGCCCGCTATAAGTATCTAAACCTCTTCCTTTGCCAATTGCCAATTGCCTTTTGTCGTTTGCCTTTTGTCTATTGCAAATTGCCTTCAACCCTTACTAATTACCAATTGCTGATTACCCTCAAACCTTCAACCACAAATTTTCACAAATTATCAATTATCAATTATCAATTATCAATTACCACCAACCTTCTTCTGTTATCTTTGCAAAATAAATCAATTACATTGGATAAGCAGTTAGTAACATACAAAGATTTAGGTATCATTGATTATAAAACTGCCTGGGACTACCAGGAGAGTTTGCTACGGGAGAATGTACGAATAAAGACAGCTATTAGCAGGGAACTGGTATTTAATAGTGAAATGACAGGTAGTAATGCTGAAACCGGGGAGGTTAATGAATTGAACGATGTTACTAATCAACTATCAACTACTCATTATTTCCTTCTTTGCGAACATCTGCCCGTGTATACGCTGGGCAAAAGCGGCCACACGGAAAATATCCTGATCAGTGAAGCAGAGATGAAACTAAGAGGAATTCAATTTTTCAAAACCAACAGGGGCGGTGACATTACCTTTCACGGGCCTCAGCAAATTGTTGGCTATCCAATCATAGACCTGGAAAAATTCTATACAGATATTGGCAGGTATTTAAGAGAACTGGAAGAAGTAATAATACTTACGCTGGAAGAGTATGGAATAATGGGGAGGCGCAGCAAAGGTGAAACAGGTGTCTGGATAGATCCTGATGTCCCGGGAAAAGAAAGGAAGATCTGTGCCATGGGCGTACGGTGCAGCAGGTGGATAACCATGCACGGGTTTGCCTTAAACGTAAATACGGACCTTGGATATTTTGACAATATAATCCCCTGCGGGATTGAAAATAAAAAAGTTACATCAATGGCAAGGGAACTGAATTGTGCTGTTGATCTGGAAGGAGTCAAGGAAAGGATGCAACGCCATTTTGAGAAAGTGTTTAATGTGAAACTTAGGAAAGAGCCTTTGGCCGTTCACAAATACGCCTTATAACTCAAAATCAAATTAGCGCCAGCTTAATAATGAATTGTCAATCATTGACCATTCACCGGATAATACTACTTATTCCGCTGCTCCTTTCCGGTGCCTGCGTTCTTACCATCTTTTGGAATATAAAACTTATATTTCTCCAGGAGTATATCATTATCGAATAAATGATACTTAAACCATCCGGAATGCAGGAAATTTACTTTTTCCAGGATAAGATAGGGCTCTTTGATGTTGTGAACCTCAAATATTTGGTTGTCATCTTCATCAAAGAATTTAATGGAGAACTTTTGAGCTGCAGCGTTCGGCAGATTGATGATAACATTATTATCTTTTCCGGTAAATACAAATTTACTGGGAACAAAACTGGTAGGCGACCCAGGTTTAAATGTTTCTTTTTTTTCTTCCGCTATTTCTATTAAAGTTTCCTTTGCAGTATCCGGTACCGGCTTGTAGGAGCGGGTGAATAAATAATCTCCCCCATCAAATGCAATAAATACCCGGTAGAATATTTTACCGCCTGGTGATTTATTATCCACAAATCCATTCTCCTTATTCATTGGATTCAAAACACTTCCAATGGTGGAAAATCTTCTGATACTATCGGTAGAACGTTGAATATTTATATTGTTAATTGTAGCCCCGTAAACGTTCTTCCAACTGATGATTATTTTTCCATCCCTGTTTTTTACCGAAATCGCGGGAAGCGTATCCTGGGCAAAAATATTTCCGGTAAAGGCAATACAATACATAACTATTGCGAAAATGTATTTTAACATAAAAAAACGACCAGAATTGACTAAGTATTAACGGTTCCAAAGATACCAATTAAAAAACTAAAGTTCCTGGCTGTAAAGATGAGTTACCTTGTATGCCACCTGTATGAATGCATACTATTTTACTTCCTTTTGGAAAAAAATCTCTTTTGATACAATCAATCACTCCAAACATCATTTTACCTGTATATACAAAATCGGTTGGTAGCTGATGCTTTTGGTAAAGCAGGTTCATAAAGTCAATCAGTTCCTGTTTTTTTTTTGCGTAGCCGCCAAAATGGTAAAAATTCATTATTTTCACCTCGTACGGGTTAATTGGATGATTAGTTAAAAATGTAATTCTTTGCTGCAGGTCATGCATATTTTTTAATACAGGAATGCCGATTATTTGCTGTTTTTTTCTTAAGCCCAGTATCAATCCCGACAAGGTAGTAGCGGTACCCACTGCACTGCAAATATGTGTAGTATCGTCATTCATTAATTCCATTATCAATGCAGCTCCTGCGGCACCTAGTGGATGATACCCGCCTTCCGGAACAACCAGGTAATTTTCATGTTCCGGTATTAATGCATTTAAAAAGCCCGGCAGGTCTTTATTCTTATATTCCAGGCGTGAAATAAATTTTAATGTCATACCATATTCTAAACATGCATGCAAGGTAGGCGATAGTATGGCCGGCTGTTCACCTCTGATGATTGCGGTGCTTTTTAAACCGGTTTCTTTGCATGCATAGGCCGTTGCCACCAAATGATTGGAATATGCCCCACCGAAACTAACAATGCCTTCGCACGACTGTTGGATGGCATCTTGTAAAAAATAATGGAGTTTGAATATTTTATTCCCCGAAACCACTTTGTGTATTCTATCCAATCTTAGCACTGATACTTCTACCTGCTTTTGATCAAACAATTCATCCGCAAGGTCTTCCATAACTATATTTGAAATTGGGAAAAGCATTTTTGCTAATTATTAACCGTTTATATTATTTTCGCGTACGTAAAATTGCGACTTAATCAACAATCTACATCTAAATATGCAACCAACTCTTTTAATATTAGCCGCCGGAATGGCCAGCCGTTACGGAAGTATGAAACAAATTCAATCTTTTGGTCCATCCGGGGAAACGATCATGGATTATTCCATTTATGATGCCATCCGTGCGGGTTTTGGTAAGATAGTTTTCGTTATCCGGAAAGATTTTGAAGATAATTTCAGGGCGATTTTTGAGCCTAAATTGAAAGGTAAAATTGCCACAGAATATGTATACCAGGAAAAGGACGCATTTTTACCGGATGTAGCAATACCCGCAGAAAGAACCAAGCCCTGGGGTACAGCTCATGCCGTCTTATGTGCCAAAGACACTATTAGGCAGCCATTTGCCGTAATTAACGCAGATGATTTTTATGGTAGGGATTCTTTCGGGAAAGCAGCATCTTTTTTAATGAATGAATGTAGCGAAACCACCTATGCCATTATTGGTTACGAATTGGCAAAAACCCTGAGTGACAATGGTACGGTAAGCAGGGGTGTATGTGAAGTAGATGAAAATAGTAACCTGTTAAGTATAAAAGAACGTGTAAAAATTTATAAGGAGGGCGACAAAATTATATACGAAGAAAATGACGTTAAATATGAAGTGCCAGTTGATTCGAGCGTATCAATGAATTTTTGGTGCTTTCCTCCAACCATGTTTGCCGCTACGGAGAAACTGTTTCATGATTTTGTTAAAGAGAATTATTTAGATATCAAGTCAGAATTTTTTATACCGCTCCTTGGCGATGATTTTGTTCAAAAACATCATGGTACCATAAAAGTAATACCTACTTCTGCACAATGGTTTGGGGTCACCTATAAGGAAGATGCACCAATTGTGAAGGCCAGTGTTGATAAACTCGTGGCTGATGGCGAATATCCTCTATCACTTTGGACATGATTTATTGAAGAAGATATTGGGATATTGAAGAAAATATTGAGATATTGATTTTCGCCGGCACTCAATATCCAATATCCAATACCGTCTGGCGCCGGACTCCCGTCCGGTGCCCAATTGTTACTATTGCCTGCAAACTTAGACACCATCCAAAATTGTAATATGCAACAATCTGCTCTTGCACCCGGGAGGAAACCCGCCCGGGAAAAAATTATCAATTATCAATTATCAATCAATTCTCTACCATTGTTACTATTGCCTGCAAACTTACATACCACCCAAAATTGTAATATGCAGCAATCTGCTCTTGCACCCGGGAAGAGCCCCGCCCGGGAAAAAATTATCAATTATCAATTATCAATTATCAATTAATTCTCTACCGTTGTTACTAATTCCTGCAAACTTACACACCACCCAAAATTGTAATATGCAGCAATCTGCTCTTGCACCCGGGAAGAGCCCCGCCCGGGAAAAAATTATCAATTATCAATTATCAATTATCAATTATAAAGTCTGGAGTTCCTGAATAAAAAAAGCGGACCGTTTAACCGGTACCGCTTTGATCGTTTTAGGGCTCAGATATGTTAATTTCCTACTACCATAAATACAAACTCTTCCATTTTCTTTACCTGTTGCACCCGCTCCAATCCTTTTAAATCATTATTGACAGGCGTTTTAATAACCAGGTATTTATCGTCAATCTTTTTAAGTCTTTCCAACAGGATATTAATGTTTTTTGATTTTGCCGCATACACAACTCCATCAGCTTTTGAATCTTTGG
>JBDTWP010000278.1:0-9519 GCA_040006615.1 Ferruginibacter sp. | reverse complement strand
ACCTGGAAAGCATCCGCCATGTCCGACATTTTTTTCGCTTCTGAGATTCCGCCGCACCAGCACAGGTCATACATTAAAATATCCATTGCCTTTGTTTCCAGGAAGTCTTTTATTTCGTATCTCGTAGCAATTGTTTCACTGTGGGCAATAGGAACTGAACTTTCTGCCGCCAGAATTGAATAGGCATGTTGTGCATTCGAAGGAACCATCAGGTCTTCGATATGGATGATGTTATAGGGTTCAATAGCTTTTAAAATCCGCTGAGAACTTGTCAGGTCGTACCTTCCCCAGCAATCTATAAGTATTTCCATCTTATTTCCTGCTGTGTCCCGGATCTGTTTCAGCCAAAGAACGCACCTGTCAAGTTCTTCAGAAGTAATTATTTCATCCTTTGAAGAGAATGGATAGATCTTCATACCGTTTATGCCACGGTCTAAAAGAAATTTTACTATTTTTTCTGTGTCCGGGCCCATTTTTGTATTATTAATGGACCAGTAGTCGGTCACTGTATTGTATACTTTCACCTTTGGTCTCGTCTTTCCACCAAGCAGGCGGTACAGGGGCACGCCGGTAATCTTCCCGAGAATATCCATTTGCGCCATATTGATAGCACTTAATATCCGCATGTCGGCGCCACCCGCATTTCGCATACTCATGTCATGATAAATTTTCTTCCAGATTCCATCAATGTCCCTCGGATCCTGGCCAATGAGTAATCTTGTATAATCTTTCAACGCGCCGAGGTCGCCATTTGAAAATGGATATGTTTCTCCTGTTCCTATTATTCCCGTATTGGTATGAAGCCGTACCCAGTAAAATTCTGCCCCACCGTCACCACCAGATCCTCCACCTACGTCTATTTTGTCGCTGAATCGCACACTTTCAATCTTCGTTATTTTGACGGGGTCATTGTCATTTACTTTTTGTGCCTCCCGCATCTGAATTTGCGTCTGTGCGAGGACGTTAGTTCCCCCTAATAGTCCCAAAGCCCCGGTGGCAGCCCCTAAACCAATTCCTTTCAAAAGTGAACGACGATTTATAAACGAATTCTTATTTTTCTGTAACATATTTATTTTATGTATTACTGTGGTTTTGCATTCACCTTAATATATTTTTCCAGGTTATTAGGATTCTGATTCTCCAGGTCGCTGATATAGTGGAATCTTTCTGCCCATTTCAGTCCATACATTTCACCGATTTTGTTATTCGAAATATTCTCGGAAAGACTTAATGAATCTGTACCAAATACAAATTGTTTCGCATAATTGAAATTAGCCGTATGGTCATCGCCTTCAAGAAGCGGTAACCGCCTGCCCTCCCTGGCAAGCCTTTCTTTAAGCTTTATTCCATTATTTCCGGCTGGTCCTTTTGTAACATTGAGCAGGTTGGATTCAATTTTATTATCAATATAATTACTGATATCAACAACGCGGTTTATCCTTTGCGGGTACGGATTCCTGGAGAAATAATAACGTTCCTTCGGACTATGTGGTTTAAGCCCTGCATCCAAATGCTCCGGGTAATCTGTACCCGACCCGGCCATCCACCGGGCTGCTTCCACAGCATGAGCCGTTTCAATATGGTCGGGGTTTTCATCATAGTGTTCCCAGGGGTCATAACAAATTACGGTATCCACCTTCAGAAGCCTGAATAAAAAAATCAGTCTCGCCTTCAGGTCCTGGATTTGAATACTGTCCATCCGGTGATGGGAATACATAAAGTCATACGCCTTTCTCATTCCATAATATTCAGCAATTTTTGCGTTATCCTGTTTGTTTCCAGACACATCGCCACTACTATCATCAGTAGTACGAAGCAGGTACCCGGTATAACCTTCATCCATAAGTTTAGCCACTGTTCCACCCGCATAAATGGGAATATCATCTGAATGCGGCTGAATAGCTAAAAGAACCTTTCCTTTGTGTGGTTTCCCGGGTACTGATCTTTCAATTACAATTTCTTCCGGATCACCGGTTGGCTTTTGTTGCATTTTGACTTTATTATCTTGTTTTGATTATAACTTTCCGGGCTTAAAGCAGGCATCAATAAAGAAGTACCGGCTAAAGTACCTGACAGCACTTCTTCTTCAAAATCTTAGTTTCATTTCGATTAAATTTCGATTTATATGATTACCCATTTAGGTCGCAAATCCAGATTTGAAACAATTTTGCAAAGCCTCATAGAGGCGATATTTTGGTAGAAATATATTGGGAAGATATTGGTAAAACCCTGTAAGGGCGACATTTGGATTGCTCAAACGAAAAACAACTAAAAAAATGTCGCCTCTACGAGGGTTCGCCAGCTTTATAAAAATTTCATCTACTACCAAAATACCGTGCCTATGGCACTTTTGCGAACTAAATGGACAATCCGTGATTTATTATAATTAATCGAAACGTTATTCTATTTGAGCTCAGCCATTGTTTCAACAATCGCATCCCCATTCTTAAAGAGCTCAGGCCGGATCTCCGCTCCCAAACCAGGCGCTTCAGGAGCACTTACATAACCGTCAACCGGGGCCGGAACATTATTTAGGAAATATGGATATTGGTGGGTATATTTCCAGTACACACTTTCCATATAACAAAAATTTGGAATGGCAGTGCACATGTGTATTGAAGATAACCAAAGCAAGGGCCCTCCCGCTGTATGGGGTGCCGTGGGTATGTTATAGGCATCCGCCATATCTGACATTTTTTTCCCTTCACTGGGGCCACCACACCAGCACAGATCATACATCAGTATATCCATCGCCTTTGCCTGTAAAAAATCTTTCGCTTCATACCGCGTGGCCATTGTTTCACTGTGCGCGATGGGTACAGAACTCTCAGCCGCAAGAACTGCATACGCCTGTTGCGCGTTGGAGGGGATCTGGATGTCTTCAAAATGAATTACATTATATGGCTCTATAGCCTTCAGAATTCGTTGGGAGCTGGTAAGGTTCCACCTGCCGCCTGCATCAAGCAGGATCTCCATTTTATTACCAGCCGTTTCACGAATCTGTTTAAACCAGTCAAGGCCTTTCTCGAGATCTGCTGATGAAATAAATTGACCACCTGCATTACGCCCACCCTCCATAAAACTGAATTCGTTGAAAGGATAGATCTTCATGCCTGTAATTCCACGGTCGAGCAGGAACTTCACGATCTTAGCTGTGTCGCGTCCCATTTCCATGTCATTGATCTGCCAGCCTACCGTGTAGGTGTTATACACTTTTACTTTCTGCCTGGTTTTTCCACCGAGGAGCCGATATAGCGGAAGCCCGGTTGATTGGCCTAAGATATCCAACTGTGCCATATTGATGGCACTTAAAATGCGCATGTCCGATCCACCCGCATTTCTCATGCTCATGTACTGGTAAATACTTTGCCAGATGCCATCGATATCCCTTGGGTCTTTACCAAGGAGAAATCGCTTGGCCATATCTTTCAATGCACCCAGTTCACCATTGATATTGGGATAAGTTTCCCCGGTACCAATGATGCCCGTGTCCGTATGCAGGCGCACCCAGCAAAATTCAGCGCCCCCATCCCCACCCGAACCTGCCACGTTTATTTTGTCGCTGAACCGGACACTTTCAACCCTGGTTATTTTGATGGGGTCATTGGCATTAATCTTTTGGATGTTCCGGGTTTGAATTTGCGTTTGTGCCAGGGCGTTAGTCCCCCCTAATATACCTAAAGCCCCGGTGGCCGCACCCAACCCAACGCCCTTCAAAAGTGAACGCCTGTTTATTAATAATTTCTCATTGCCCTGATCCATATTTTTTTTTAATACAAAATAAATCTCACCTTTATCAACTTCAATTTTTATAAAAAAAGGTTGTATTCTTATAAAAATATAAGTTGAAAATAATGCTGTGTTCTCAATAAGGTTAGTTATCCCAGAATATACGGGTTGCGAGATTATCTGCATTCAGGGGCCAGGCAGCCTCGACGTTGGCTTTATTAACACTCCGTTCGGAGGATTGCAATTGTAAACGACGAATAAATCCCCCCTTAACTAAAGGGTCCGCGCCTGGATATGGATTAGGCGTTAACAATGGAAATCCAGATCGCCTGAAATTTGACCAGCCTTCCTGGCCGTACAAAAAACAGGATATCCAGTACTGGGTATTAATTTGTTCCAAAGCCTTCGCGGGGTTAAAAGGATTTGCAACCAGGTATGCGTCCTGGTCACTGGCAGCGATGGTGGCTGAAACATCAAACTGGGCCATCTGGTCCATATGTGCTTTAACCCCCATATTATACAAATCACTAACGCTACCTGCAGCCCATCCCCTTTGTACAGCTTCCGCATGCAGCAGTTCGGTTTGGGAGTAGGTTACAAAGAAATAAGGGCCATCAAATTTGCCCAGTGTCTGCCTGTTAACCTGTGAGTATTTCCAGGCTGCTCCTGATTTACCCGGGTAATTAGGCTCTGTGCTAATTGTAGCATCATTGTATCCATATGGCTCTCCTATCTGGTTTGCGGGGTCTGTGTCTTTATTGCCAGCGGTAGCTAAATCGTTTGCCGGGAATTCGTATTTTACCGCTATAACCTTCAGCCGGGGATCATTGGTGCTTTTCAAAAGATCAATGAAAGGTTTGCCAATATAATAATTGGCTCTTTCCGTCCCATTAAAGGAATTGCCATTTATGTTCGGGTAAGCAGTACTTAGTTTAAGCTTGGCATTATCCGCATTACTGGTCATCAGGCCACCATTTATAGCTACAGTTGCGAATTGCTGAGCTTTGGCAACGTCAACCTTGGTTAACCTCATGGCAACTCTCAATAAAATTGAGTAACCCAGTCTTTTCCATTGACTAATACTTCCAGCATAAAATAAATCATTTTTCTCCACCAACCCGGCAGGATCCAAAGCAGCAGTGGCTTCAGAAAGTTCCTTAAGTAAATCATCATAAATTGTTTCTGCAGGATCATATTGGGGCAAGAATTGTGCGTTTAAATATGCCTGGCCGGCCTGGGAATACGGCACGTCGCCATAGGTATCTGCTAATACCTGGAAACAATAAGCTTTCCAGATACGGGCCATATTATACAAATTAGCCCTGCCAGGGTCACCTTGCGTCCGGGCTATTATGTCAACTAATGCTTTAATACAATTAGCATAAATACCAGTAAAAACCGATTGGCCATCACCGGGTTGAAACCATATATTGTGTTGTCCGCCTTCCAGTGAGCTCCCAAATGGAGTATTCATTTGTTGCACAATCGGATCCTGGTATTGCAATGTATAGAACATAGCACCTAACTGTGTGGTGGTGAGCAAATATGCAGGATCCAGAGATGTTGCTTGTACCGGATTCGTATTCACCTCTACAAATCCTTTGTCGCAACTGCATATAAAAACCCCGGTGAAACAAAGAAAAAGAATTAAACTTTTCATATCAAAATGTTTTTAGAATTAGATTAAAACTTAACATTTAAGTTGATGCCAAAGCTTCGGACTGTAGGAAGGGTATTAACTTCCAGACCCTGGAAATTATCGTCCGTTGCAAATGTTGCTTCGGGATCGAGGTTGTCCAGGTATTTTTTGATCATCAGTACATTATTTACAAAAAGAGAAACGTAAAGACCTTTAAGAACATCCATTTTGACAATTTTTCGAAGGTCGTACCCAACAGAAAGTGTGCGCCACCTCACAAAATCACCTTTATAAACAAACGGTGCGCCAAGGCCTCTCAGGGATGAATAATATTCTTGTGCCGGAACAGCCGTTGTATTTGGAGTGTGATCTGCATTAAACCCTTCCATGACCACGCCGCCCTCCCTTCCAGGTAGAGTTTGTTTGACAAGTCCTTCCCTGGTGCCATTAAAATTGGTGTTAGACATCAAAACATGTCCAGCCTTAAAATCTATTTGTGTGAAAATTCTAAAACCCTTGTAAGTAAAAGTATTCATCCAGCCCCCGGTCCACGTAGGAATTCCACTTCCAAAAGTCTTAATATTACCTAACTGGGGCTTTCCACCTGACGATAGGATCCGTCCCTCGCTATCTCTTCTATAATCAAAGGCCTGAACAGATGCGAGTGGTTTACCTAACTCATGAGAAATTTGTCCGAACCAATAGCCTTGTGCAATTACAAACGACGTCTGGCCTCCGGCCAACTCTATTACCTTGCTTTCATTATAGGCTATGTTAAAACCGGATTCCCAGGTGAAAGCCTTTTGAATGGGAATAATGGTGAGTAACCCTTCAAACCCCGTATTCCTTAATTTTCCAATATTTACTTTTGTCCGGTCATAACCGGAAGATTGAGAAATGGCTACATCAAGGATTTCATCTACCGTGTTTTTCCGATAAAATGAAACATCAAGGTTTAACCGGCTATTAAATGTTCTTAAGTCCAATCCGATTTCAGTTTCCTTCACTTTTAATGGCCGCAGATTAGGATTTGGACTTACATTAGTACTTATCGATCCAATACCAAGCCCATTAAGCTGATTAGTACTTATGCCGTAATAAAGGGCATTTGAATATGGATCTGTATCTCCTCCTACTTCGGCATACGCAACACGAATTTTGCCAAAGGTTAACCAACTCGGCCTGCCTATCGCATCAGAAAATACAAAACTGGTACTGGCTGAGGGATACAGATAGTTATTTGATTCTGGATTAAGCGTGGAAAACCAATCGTTACGACCAGTCAGGTTAACATATAACAGGCTTTTATAAGATAATTCCAGCATTCCGTAAAGAGAATTTACTTTCTTTTTACTATATGTATAAGCCGGAGCCAGGATTTGACCATTTCCAATTGTATATAAATCCCTGACATAAAAATTGGTAGCATAAGTACCAAGCCTGTCCCTGGTTTGCGTCATTTGATTTCCGCCGGCTGTCAGGTCCACCCCAAAATTACCAAAGCTATGTTTGGCACCTATTAAAAAATCCAGATTAACTTCCCGGAAGGTGGAGACATCCTGGTAATAAGCTCCATTGAAACCAACTGGAACCGGACTTAGGTCCCTGGAGCCTGTAGGGCGGTTAAAATCAGTGGGGCGGGTGTAATAATCCTGCATTACACGCCCCTGTGCATAAAGCCAATCGGTAATCTGGTATCGAAGGGCCGCATTCCCGAAAAGACGCTCTTTCCTGATATTTTCAAAATGTTTATTTGTAATCCAGTAAACGTTATTTCTTCCTGTAAAGCGGGCCAGCGGCGTTTCAGTGCCGTCGGCGAGCTCGTAATTATCTTTCATCCAAAGCACATCAATACTATTAGCCATTGTAGACAAAGTTGTAGGAATAGTCATGCGTTCAAAAGCAATCTGGGGAGGGTTTTGACTGTGCTCATGAGAATAATTGGCATTTAGAAAGAGGCTAAACTTTGGTGAAAAGCTATAGTTGACGCCCAAATTCATTATTATTTTATCATAGCCCGAGTTAGGAACAATATTTTCTGCATTTGTATTAGCAAAAGACAAACGAAAATTACCTTTATCATTTCCACCACTTAAGGCGATACTGTGAGTGGCAGTATAGGCAGTTCTGTAAAAATCCCTTATCCTGTTGTCATGCGGGGAATATGGCTTCATAGTTCCATCAAATTGAGGGGTGAGCGCACCATCAAACTTTTCACCAAAACTCCAAACCCCGGAACTTTGTGCTTCACCCACCGTAGTAGGACGAAGCCCGTTCTCACCCTGTCCATATTCGTATTGATAATCTGTATAATCCAAAGCCGTTGATCCCTGGATATTGGAATTAATTTCAACACCTAATCCTTTTGTATTGCTCCCTGTCTTGGTTGTAATTATAATGGCCCCATCTTTAGCCCTAAAGCCATATAGAGCGGCGGCGGCAGCCCCTTTCAAAACAGTCATGGATCCAATATTATCAGGACTCAGACTTTGTAATCCATCGCCTCCATCGGAAGAAAACTGGTTGGGATTTGCTCCATTTCCTGAAGTTGCTCCAAGGCCTGAATTATCCATTGGAACTCCATCAACAATAATTAACGGGGAATTATATGACCCAAACGAAGATTGGCCACGAATTCGAATCTTAGACGAACCCCCAGGTCCGGATGTAGGCTCGGATACATTTACGCCAGCCACTTTACCTACCAGGCTGTTGCCTACATTGGTGGTTCTGTTAATTGCAAGCTGGTCTGTATTTACAGTTCCGGTAGCATATCCCAGGCTCCTGGCTTCTTTCTTAATTCCTAAAGCTGTTACTACCACCGCACCCAATGATTTGGATTCTTCCTGTAAAACTACATTTATTGCCGATTGATTATTTACTGCCACTTCCTGTGTAACAAATCCTACATAAGAAAAGACCAGGATTCCATTGCCGGGGACATCAATTGAGTAACTTCCTGCCCTGTTACTTGAAGTACCAACATTCGATTGTTTAACAGTAATATTTACTCCTTCTAAGGGTTCTCCCTGGGCATTTGTAATTTTGCCATTTACAATACTTGATTTGGGTATATAAGGCAGCACGCTTTCAATTGAAGCTACAGCAGGAATTATTACTTTTGCAGCCTTTATTAAGATCTGGTCATTTACCTGCTTATAAGTAAGATTTGTATTTGTTAAAAAAATTCTTAAAAAATCTTCTACACTTTTTTTCGCAAAAGATACTTTTAGGTTTCGGATATTACTTACTTCATCTTTTCGATACATAAAATGATATGAAGTCAGTGCCTCTATTTTTTGAAATGCCTGGATTAAGGTTTCATCGTGAAGCCCTAATTCAACCTTTACTTCATCAATAGGCTGGCTTTTAAGAGGTAAAGCAAACAATAATTGAATAGACGCCGTAATGAGTAATGTAATGGTTACAATCCCGATTCGCATCATATTCTTAATGTCCGATTTTTTAATAATGAGCTTATTCGATTTTGGTAAACTAAAAAAATTTTGAAGTTCTTTAGGAGATAAATAAATAATCATAGTTTTGGTTTTTTGGTTAACAATGATTCCTTTACAGGTATATTATTTGAGACTTAGTCAATCCCAATGAAGTCCGGAAAAAACAATCGATCCCCGGTTTATTTTCAACCGTTTTTTATTTCTATTCTTTTTTTATCTTATACAAATTACAAGCAGAAGTTATTTTATTCATAAGTATTTATTTATATTTTTTTTCGTACATGCTTTATTTCATTTATTGATATTTATTTTTACCAATGATTTTTCTTTATTGAATTCATACACCAAATCATTAAAAATACAAATGCTTTTTAGTATCTGCTCAAGTCTTTCCTTTTGAGTAAATGTTGTTGTAAACCTTTCAGAACCAATAGATTCATGTTCAATTATTATTTTCACGCCGTATCTTTCTTCAAGCAGTTTGGAAACCTCGGAAATTGTCAGATTGTCAATGAATAAATCCTCGTCTTTCCAACTTATGAAGCTATCTGTATCAACGACTTTTGTATTGGAACTAACCATGCTTTTATTAAAAGTTATTTGTTGATTAGGAGTAATCACACCAAGCGTTCCTTCATCATTGATGACTTTTACCTTACCTCTTTTAACAGTTACTATAATTTCCGATTCACC
>JBDTWP010000277.1:0-9560 GCA_040006615.1 Ferruginibacter sp. | reverse complement strand
TAGAGCCGTAGGCTCGGTGGATATTGTAGCAACGGATTTTAATCCGTTGTTACAACATCCAATAGATGAGTGCCGTAGGCACGGCGCATTTTTGATTAACCTTTACATCGGCCGGGCCTATGGCTCTCAATTCAATGGTTAGTCTTCAACGGATTAAAATCCGTTGTTATAATATTTGCCGGGTCTACGGCTCTAAAGAATTGTAGGCAAAATCCTTAAGTTGACGGCTATGGTGTCTACCACACCGAAATCAGGAGCGACAATTTGGAATGCACCAAGGCAGGATAGCGTTTTATAACAGGGAAATTTGCTACTTTTATCAAATGCGTGAAGGAATGTTCATTAAAAAGAATGTTGATAAGTGTAATGAATATCAGCATAACCCAACAAACGACCCTGATGAAACGGCCGAACGATTTATAACATTGGTTGATGATCTTTCTTATGCAAAAACGTTTTATCCAAGGAGCAAGGTTACCCGGTGGATCAACGGCATCGCATCGCATATTTATCAGAATATTTATAAAAACAAAAAGGAGAAATATTCAAGAGTCTTTACTTTCTGGAAATACGAATTACCGATGCTGTTTAAGAAGTACCATCCATTATTCCTTTTTACTTTTTTGCTTTTTTCTTTATTTGTAAGCATCGGGGTTTTTAGCTCCATTAAGGACGAATCATTTATCAGGGGTATCCTTGGCGATCAGTATGTGGATATGACGGAAGAAAATATTTCCAGGGGCGACCCGTTTGGAGTATATAAAAGTGAGAATCCTTTCACCATGTTTGTACAGATCGCAATGAACAATACATTTGTGTCGTTGTTAATGGTGATGGGTGGAATACTGGCAGGCATGGGGACGATTTATTCAATGTGGCGGAATGGATTAATGCTGGGCTGCTTTCAGTATATGTTTTTTGCGAAAGGGTTAGGACTTCAATCGATTTTGGTGATCTGGGTACACGGCACTTTAGAGATACTTGCACTGGTAATTGCGGCAACGGCTGGCCTGGTGATTGCAAAAGGAATTCTATTCCCCGGTACCTATTCGAGGGTTGCATCATTTAAACATGGTGTAAAAGATGCCTTAAAAATAATGATCGTACTGGTGCCGGTTTTCATTCTTGCTTCTTTTTTTGAAAACTATGTTACCCATTTAATGGGTAACACATTTGATAAGGAAAATAACCTGGGCTTGCCGGCATGGGGCAGTGCGATTATACTGGTCCTTTCACTTTCTTTTATCACCTGGTATTTTATAATACATCCTATTCGTTTACACAGAAAGGGTGTCCATATAAAAAAATATGGGGTACTAAAAATTCCCGGTACTACAATATGATTTTTTTTAGATCCTTCATATTATTGGCGGTAACACTACTTTGTACTTTTTGTTCCGGGGCACAGGATAATAAGTATGTATACAGAGATACGGCTATTTTGGGTGTGGATTCAGTGGCAGCAAATGTTGTGGAAATTGCGCCGGTTGAAAATGGTGAGGACGAAATCCATGACGTGCATGCAGGTGATACAATACTACGGAATAACCAGTTGACCGTTGAATCAGATTCAGTAAGGGTAATAAAAAATCTGAAGGCATTTGCCTATGCCAAAAACCTTGACTCCATGCTTCATATATACCAGCAAAACCTTGAAACCGCCCAGGCCCCTGAAAAAAATGAAATATCCTGGATTGACCGTCTTTTTTTGTCGCCCATTACCAAATATTTTTTCTGGATACTGGCTGGAATTTTTGTTTTCCTTATTTTATATAATCTATTTTTTACGGAAGGCTTTTTTCAGCGGTCATCTGCTAAAACGAAGGTGATTATGTTGCCGGATGAAACAGAGAATTTATCGAAGGACACCGATTATGCAAAACTGATAGCCAGGGCTGTTATCAATAGCAACTACCGGTTGGCGGTGCGGTATCACTACCTGCAATCTTTGCAAAAACTTTCTTCAAAAGCTGCTATTCAATTTGCCGCGCATAAGACCAATAATCAGTATATAAATGAATTGTCGGGCAAAACCTATAAAAACGCATTTGCTTCATTAACGCTCAATTATGAGTATGTGTGGTATGGTGAATTTGAAATTGATGAAAGTATTTTCAATGCAATTCAAAATAAATTTAAACAGTTTAACAGGGACGTTTAGAAAGGTGAAAACAAAATTCATATATACGATTTGGGTTGCATTGATCACGGTGCTTTCAACCTCCTGCGGGTCAAACGGGTTAAAATTGCCGTCATTAAGCGAATCATTTTCTCATAAAGATAAGAACCCTTTCGGGGCCTTTGTTTTACATCACCAGCTGGAACAATTGTACTACCATAATTCTATCTATGATGTGAAGGATAAATTTGAAAACACCTGGCGTAATATCACCGACACTGGTTCAGTATACATAAGTATTAGTAAAAATCTATTCTTAACCAGGGAAGATATAGCAGGAATGCTGGCATATGTTTATCATGGCAACAGCCTTTTCATTTCAAGCGACAATATTGATCAGCGTTTGCTGGATACGCTTGGCTGTGCGATCAGCAGGCCATTTTATGAGCGGTTTATTCCGGAAATGAAATACACATCCGTGAAACTTGAAGGGGAGATTTTCAAGGATTCCGCTGACTACCGCTATTTTTATGTTCCCTTTTATAGTCACTTTACTAAACTCGATACATTGCAAACCAAGGTATTGGGCAACAATAAAGTGGGATCCGATTATATTGTTGTTTTTTATGGCCGGGGCCGTTTTTACCTTCATATTGAACCAAGGGCACTGAGTAATTATTTTTTATTGCAGTATGATAATTACAAATATTTCATGAATATTTTTTCACTTACACCTTCCATTCCGGAGCATGTATATTGGGATGACTATTATAATAAACGAAATTACCCGGGAGACAATGCAGGCAACCGGTCCAGCCTGGAAGTTTTACTGCAATACCCTGCCATGGCACGGGCTTTCTGGTTGTTATTGTTGCTGTTTGGATTGTTTATTTTCTTTGGTGGCAAACGCAGGCAGCGCATAGTAGAAACCATTGCACCGAATACCAATACTACTTTGACTTTCACAGAAACGATTGGCCGCCTGTACCTGCAAAAAAAAGATAATCGTAATATTGCCGATAAACTTATCACCTATTTCCTGGAGCATATCCGGAAACAGTATTATTTAAATACGAGTCAGATTAATGATGAATTCATTACCACCCTTGGCCGTAAAAGTAATAATACGAAAGAAGGAACTGAAAAATTATTTGAATCAATCAGTAACATCCAGCAGTCGATGGAAGTAAGCGATCAGCAATTGATATTGTTGAACCAACAGATAGAAAATTTTAATAAAAATAGTATATAATGGAAGAAAGTATTTTTCGGCATCGCATCGATCTTTCCGGGCTAAACCAAAGTATGGATAGTATACGGAATGAAATAGGGAAAGTGATCGTAGGGCAGCATAAAATGCTGGACCTGTTGATGATCGGTTTGCTTTGTGATGGCCATATTTTGATAGAAGGTGTGCCGGGTGTTGCAAAAACCTTAACTGCGAAACTGATGGCCAAAGTAATAGATGTGGATTTTTCGAGGATACAGTTTACACCCGACCTGATGCCAAGTGACGTGGTGGGAACCTCCGTGTTCAATCCTAAGGAGGGTGAATTTTATTTTAAGCCGGGGCCTGTTTTCAGTAATATTATATTGATTGACGAGATCAACAGGGCACCTGCAAAAACACAGGCGGCGTTGTTTGAGGTAATGGAAGAGAGGCAGGTAACCGTTGACGGTATTACCCATGAAATGCGTTTTCCATTTGTCATCCTCGCTACGCAAAACCCGGTTGAGCAGGAGGGCACTTACAGGCTTCCCGAGGCACAATTAGATCGTTTTATTTTTAAAATTGACGTACAGTATCCTACATTGGAAGAAGAGATTGGAATATTAAATACCCAACATGGACGCACGCAGGCGCAGTTGCTTTACGAGGTAAATAAAATAATATCTCCGATGGATATCAACAATTTCAGGACGACCATACAGATGGTGATCATTGAGCCGAGACTGGTTGAGTTTATTGCAAAAATTGTTATTGAAACCCGAAATAATCCCGCATTGTATCTGGGTGCTTCCCCAAGGGCCTCACTGGCCATATTGAGGGCGTCAAAGGCCAATGCAGCCATCAGGGGGCGGGATTTTGTAACACCGGAGGATATTAAGGAAATGGCAACACCTGTATTAAGACACCGTATCATTCTTACACCGGAAAAGGAAATGGAAGGCGTGACACCAGATGAATTGATTGATAGTATATTGAAGGCGATTGAAGTACCGAGGTAAATGCCCTCTCACAATTTTTTATGACGATCATTAAAAAATATATAGGCAATTTGTACCTGACCAGCCGTTTTTACATGCTGACAGGAGCTTGTATTGTATTATTTATCGTGTCCTTTTTTTTACCGGTTATATTTATTGTGCCTAATACGGGGTGGTGGCTGGTGGTTGTTTTATCGGTAATTGATTATACATTCCTTTTCTTGATGAGCAAGGCTCCCATTGCCAGGAGAATTACGGCGGAACGGTTTAGTAATGGGGATGAAAACAAGGTGACCTTGCAGGTGACCAATAGCATGCGTTTTGAAGTGGAGATGGAAATAATTGATGAGTTACCCGTGCAGTTTCAAAAGCGTGACTGGATATTGAAGCAACGGTTTAAGCCGGGGCAGGAAAAGAACATTTCCTATAGTTTGCGTCCTACGGAAAGAGGCGAGTATCATTTTGGCAATATCATTTTGTATACGAAATCGATGTTGGGTTTAATAAAGAGAAGGCATGACGTGGAAGCAATGATTACCATACCTGTTTTCCCATCATTTATGCAGTTACGTAAATATGAATTGTTATCTCAAACAACTATACAATCTGAGCATGGCAATAAACGGATGAGGAAGATCGGCCATAGCATGGAGTTTGAACAAATAAAAGAATATGTAAGGGGAGATGATATACGCACAATCAACTGGAAAGCGACTGCACGGAAGGCTTCGCTAATGGTGAATAATTACACCGATGAAAAAAGCCAGCAGGTATATTGTATTATTGACAAGGGACGCTTAATGAAAATACCCTTTGGTAATTTAAGCCTGCTCGATTATGCCATTAACAGTACCCTGGTATTAAGTAGGGTTTGTTTGCAAAAGCAGGATAAGGTTGGCCTCATTACTTTTGATAACAAAATGGGAACCATGCTGGCTGCTGACCGGAAGCCTGTTCAACAGGCGCACATGCTTCAACTTTTGTATAACCTGGAAACTTCCTTTTTGGAAAGTGATTATGAAATGCTGTATATGCAATTGCGTAGCAGGGTAAAGCAACGCAGCCTGTTAGTGTTGTTTACAAATTTTGAGTCCTTATCCGGGTTAAAAAGGCAGTTAAATTTTTTACGCTCCATTTCAAAACATCATTTATTGATGGTAGTATTTTTTGAAAATACGGAGTTAAAGCAATTGTCTTCTATTGATGCGGTCAACCTTGAAGAGGTATATGTAAAAACAATTGCGGAAAAATTTGCTTACGAAAAAAGACTCATTGTAAAAGAACTGTTGAAACATGGCATACTCTCGATACTGACCCCGCCGGAAAAGCTGACCATTAATGCCATCAATAAATACCTGGAGTTGAAAGCGAGACAGGCGATCTAGGAGTTTGCTGTTTACTGTTTACTGTTTAGTGTTTAGTGTTTAGTGTTTAGTGTTTAGTGTTTAGTGTTTAGTGTTTATTGTTTAGTGTTTATTGTTGGGTGTCTGTCGAATTGGAAGATGTTTCGAATTGTGAAGTAACCGGGTAAATAAGCAAATAAAATGGTAAGTAAATAAAGGTAAAAAATAAATAAATTAAGCAAATATTGCATGCACTTTCAAATTTGAACAATAAACAGCAAACAACAAACAGTAAACAGTAAACAGAAAACAGAAAACCGAAAACAATAAACGGCAAACAGTAAACAGTAAACAGTAAACAGTAAACCGAAAACCGAAAACAGTAAACACAAAACAGTAAACACAAAACCGAAAACAGTAAACCGAAAACCGAAAACCCCAAACTTTGTGCCCCGAAAAGAAACATACCGCTTAAGATATACTAATAAATTAATTGAAGCAGGTGAAATACCTGCGAAGCGGGAACCAGGCGTAAGAGTTTCTATTGATCCTGTCATTCAGCTACCTTATGTTGATGGTAAAGTAGTTTTGATAGATAAGCCATTGCACTGGACCTCATTTGACGTGGTGCGTAAAATGCGTAGTATAATACAGATAAAAAAGATTGGCCATGCAGGTACGCTTGATCCATTGGCGACAGGCCTGCTCATTGTTTGTACGGGGAAGTTTACAAAAAAAATAAATGAATATATGGCGAAGGAAAAGGAATATTCTGGCCGTATCACTTTAGGCGCTGTAACACCCACCTACGACCTGGAAAGTTTGCCCGCGCAGTTGAAAGATTATTCCTTTATTACAAATGAAATGATACATGATACCACTGCTCAGTTCATTGGTAGGATTAAACAGGTTCCACCAGCCTTTTCGGCTATTAAGAAGGATGGGGTGGCTATGTATGAATCAGCGAGGAAAGGATTGACTTTACAACCGGACGCAAGGGAAATTACGATTCATCAATTTGAGATCATCAGCATTTCCCTTCCGGTAGTTGCGTTTAAAGTGGTTTGCTCCACAGGAACGTATATACGAAGTTTGGCAAATGATTTTGGCGAAGCATTGGGATGTGGGGGATATTTGAGTAGTTTGCGAAGAAGCAGGATAGGGGAATTTGAAGTATCCCTGGCACTGACGATGGAACAATTTGAGAATAGTATTGCCCCGGCCGGCCACAGTGACGGGGGGTGAAATAGGTTCGTCGAATGACTCCCCGCCGCGGCTGGGTTGGGGAAATTAAAACGGATAGCTCAACCCAATGGTGAAATTAAAATTTTCATAACGCCAGATCCGGTTGCGGTTTCCTGGTACGCCGGGAGCAATTTCCACCTGGTCTCCTCTTTTCAATAAATTATTAAAGGTAATATCAGGTATTTGCCACCCGTTGTTTTTCGCAATATCGGGTCGTTTAAACCGGAAACCGAGGTCGAAACGAATCAGGAAGTAATTAAAATCAAATCGAAAACCGGTTCCTGCGGTTACGCCTAACTGTTGGTAAAACCTGCTGAAATTAAATTGTAAGCTATCAGGGCCTCCGTCGGGCCTGGTATTTCTGAAGTTCCAGACATTGCCCGCGTCAATAAATAAAGCTCCTTTTAAAATAAGTGAATTGGGAATGATCTGTGTGATATCATAACGGTATTCGCCATTGATCTCAAATCTTACATCACCGGTACGATCATTTAATGCGAGTGAATTATACGGTGCCAAAGCCTTTGACCCGGGACCAATGCCACGTATGGGCCACCCTCTCATACTGTTTGCGCCACCCGCAAAATATTGCTTGAAGAAAGGGAGGGAAGAATCACCCTTGCCGATGGGTATACCTACACCGGCAAATACCCGGAATATCCTGGATGATTTTGGCCTTGCCACAACAAAAGTATATTCTCCATCTGTTTTAATAAACTGGCGAAGCTGTTTTTTAAAAAGGCCAATGCGGCCGAGTAATAAACCAGATTCTTCAATGTTCCACCTGATCGTATGCTGCTGGTTTAATTTTCCTGGATTTATAAAAGTGGATGAATAGCTATAATTCAGAAAGCCTATTACCAATGCGGTGTTAAACGAATAACGGAGGTAGGGAATAGAATCGAGGGTTCGTTTAAAACTGTCTGATTGATTATACAGATAGGAGTATTCGATATTGAGAAATTTGAAAATATTTTTCCTGTTCGGATGCTTGCTTCTGGTAAATTCATTTCCAAACGCAACACCCGCTGACAATTGTTCAAAAAGATTGAGGCGATTGGAATAGGCGGGTACCACATTAATAAATGTTTGCTGTGATAAATAGTTGGCTGAACTGTCTGAGCGGGATCTGCGTGGCACGGGGTTGAAAATTGATTTCCGGGATAATTGTTTTTTATCGGGATAAATGTTTCTTATCCATCTTATAGGTCCCAGCAATCTCGGGAAAGAAATGGTGTTCGTATAACTCAGTTCATTTGAATTCACCTTTCGGTCGGCCCCCTGCTGGGAATTCAGATTCAATTCAATACCTGCACGCAGCGCATGGGTCATTTTAGTGCCGCTTTTACCTACATTCCTGTTTTGTAAAGAGACGTTGGTTGACAATCCCAGTAAATTACCCGCATTGGCAATGCTTGCGCTATTGGTATTACTATTCGCGGAATAACTGGCTTCTATGTTTGCTTCAAATCCATATTTTTTGGCGGGCACCAGTTGGACGATCATGTTAATTTTGCCCGAACTGTCCTTAATTTCATCAATCTGTATATTGGTATTTTGCCACACTCCTGATTTGGAAAAATTACTGATCGTTTTGGCATAGTTCTCCTGGCTATACACATCTCCTTTATTAATACTCATGTTCCGTATTAAAAAGCCATTGCGAATAAATTTTTTATGATAACGGATGAAATATCCCCTCGCAGTGTCTTCCCTGTAAGGGGCACTATTGGTAATATCAGCGGCTGTAAAGTCGGGGTAAATAATGATTGAATTGATATTATATTTTTTAAGCCTTACCGAATCCGATAAAGGGTTAAGCAACACTGCGAGTTTAATTGTGGGTTTATCTCTTTGTTGATTTGCTTCTTCCAGCAATTGTAAGTTTTCAAACGGGTCATCAGAAATATTTGTTAAAGCCGCGATAGTAGTATCGCCTCTCATCTTTAAGTCATCCGAAGTAAATTTATAATATCCGTGGTTCCTGTACAATTCCACCATCCGGCCGATCTCGCTTAGTATGTCAGCCCTGGTTACCGGGTTTCCCTTTACCAGGTAAGATTTGGGTCTGGTATCCAAAGCCAGTTGCTGGAGTTCTGCCTTTTTTAGCCGGTAACTGATTGTATCGATCAATGTTGGATTCCCCGCCTCTACGGTATACTTTATTGCTACCCGCCGCTGATTGTCGTTAAGTTTGGTAGTATCTGCTTTGAACCTGACTCTAGCGTCATAATAACCTAAATGCAACATAGAGCCTTTCATATTTTTTGCGGATACAGCTGCATAACCACTATCATAGGCTGGGGGCCTGGTTATAAAATGCAGTAAAAAAAGAAAATCCCTGGTATTTACTTTCGCACTATCATCCAATTGGCCATATAATTTCTGGTTTAATGAAATTCTTTGATCTTTGGTAAAATTTCCACCATGAATTTCTATCGTATTTTTAAAAACAAAGGGTTTATTCTTTTGATACTTTCGGGGAATAGTACAGGAAGTTAGTATTAAGGAGAGGAAAAATAAATTTTTCAAACAATTCAACATGTTGGTTTTATCAGGCACACTAAACGAATAAAAATTATTAAGATATCAATGTTAAGCAAAACATATACCAAATATATCCAAAGTTTGCACCACAAAAAATT
>JBDTWP010000276.1:0-9563 GCA_040006615.1 Ferruginibacter sp. | reverse complement strand
TCCAGTCTGCTCCATCTCTTACTTCTCCTAACCCATAAATCCCCTGGTTTGTATCGATACGGATTATTGGCCGGCGATTCGCAACCACACAATAACGCATATCTGTAATTTTTAAATCCGAAGGCTTTGAAAAGCGCGGAACTTTTGAGGTGGTCTCCGCCAGGGTATCTTCTATTGACAAATTCATCAAACCGGCCAGGCTTATACCTCCAAGGGCTACCTTCTTAATGAATTTACGACGATTGTCGGTCGTGGCGGGATCAACAATTTCTAATTTGAGAGCCTCATCTGTTGCTTTGTCCTGTTGCCTGCTGTATTCAGCAATTTGTTTCAAAGTACTTTTCATAATTTATTTTATTTAAAGGTTTAGTTTATTAATTATTTAAAAAAAATTGCGTTACACGAAATATTCAGATAGGGTATTTTTCATAATTAATATTTAATTATCCTCACCAATTATTATTTTTTATTTTTTTTGGTGGCTTTTGCTGCTTGTTAGAAGGCGTATCTATTTCATGCGGATGCTCCTTAATAAAATCGTCCAGATCTTTTTTGGCCATGGGCAAATTCGGATAGTGATTCAGCCAGTCAAGAAAATCATTATTAAATTCTTCTGTCCACTACGCGTCCGGTCATTGCTTGATCGGGGTGCAGAATTATCCAGGGATTTTCAGAGGGGCCATTAAAATTTTCGAATTGATTTAAATATCCTTTTTTACGTAAAGCCTCCCAGGCTTCCTCCATGGATATGCCTTTTAATCTTTCCAGGAGTGCACCGGGTACTTTCGGCCTACCGTCTGCAAAGCGATCTCCCTTCCATTCAGGCGTCAAAGCAATGATACTCTCCCGTGGCCATGTAACACTTTGCGCCCTGGCCAAAAAATTTAACGATATGAAAAATAAAAAAAAAAGGAATTCCCTTTTGCATAGCTTTTAATTTTAAGTGTTTATAATATTTATATGAAGGTTGTCAGCTACCGCACAGGTTCTGAGCACGCATAGGTTGATAATTATATTCTTTACAGCAAGCAGGATTTTATATAACCCCTATATTACGTTTATCCTTCTCCGTTACTATTCTACAATCTGGCAGTTGTCGAAAAATGAAATGCTCATCTACCCTATAACGGCCGGTGGAGAAACCGACCACTTTTAAATAGCGTATATCCCTTTCCGTTTCCCTGCCATATCCTTAGTATCTTTTGATATATAATTTTTCAAAACAACCGCTGTGGAATTCAGCTTTCTCTATTCCTAAAAATCTTTTATTTCTATCCTGGCTGTTTCCATAAGAAAATCCTCATTTGGGTACAATGCCTGTTGGTTGCCCAATAGTGAACCGGCCGCTAAAAAGATGATCAGCTGAACGCTTATCATTCCACTCAGGTGTAGGAGCAAAAAAACTCTTATCTGTTGGGTAAAAGTGATTTTTAACTTCGTCATCGTTTAATTCAATTCCCAATCCCGGAGCAGACAGTGGAACGTTGGCATAGCCCTTGTCAACCAATTTTCTGCCATCAGTTGTTTTTACAAGATTTTCCCACCAGGGGTTATCCACCGCTTGTGTAGTCATTTCCAAAGCAAGGAAGTTTTGTGTAGCAGCTGCACAGTGAACATTGGCGCTAAATAATACGGGTGACCCGGAAGCGTGCAGGGCCATAGCAACACCTTTTTCCTCTGCATAATCGCCAATTTTTTTAGTTTCCAAAATACCACCCGCTGTAGCCAGGTCGGGGTGGATCATATCAACTGCATGGGCATCACAGAGTTTCCTGAATTCTTCTTTCAGATAAATATCTTCTCCTGTAATGGTAGGTGTTTCAAGTGCATCGGTTAATACTTTCAACTGATCTGTCATCTCCCATGAAAGCATATCTTCCAGCCATGCCAGCCTGTAAGGGTCAAGTGCTTTGCCAATCCGGATACAGTTATTTACATCATAATTTCCGAAACCATCTGCTGAAAGGGGAATTTCATATCCAATAGCACGGCGGACCTTATCAACATAAGCAGCAAGCGCATCCAAACCCTTTTCCGTAATTTGTAGTTGGGTGAAAGGTTGCTTGGTTCGGCTAAAGGAAGTTATTTCATTATATTTGGGCTCAGACCAAAACTTTGAATTGACAAGGGTGCCGGGTGTCTTGTTGATAATATCCAGGCTTGGATAAAATTTCAACCAGGTATATCCATGCACCTCAATACGCTGCTTTAGATCAGCGTTGAACTTATCCATATCAATATTTGCACCGTCATGCACAGGCAGATAAGAATATAATCTCACCTTTTCCCGGTATCTTCCTCCCAGCAGTTGCCAGCATGGAACGCCATAAGCCTTACCGGCCAAATCCCAAAGCGCCATTTCTACCGCGCTTACACCCCCTCCCTGGCGCCCATGATATCCGAATTGTTTGATGATCTTGAACAACAATTCTACGTTACATGGATTTTCGCCCAGGATCCGGCTTTTAAGCATCAGGGCATAGCGCTCATCAGCAGAGTCCCTGACTTCACCTAAACCATAAATACCCTGGTTTGTATCGATCCTTATAATGGGATTACGTGAGCCGTCTTTATCCAACTGGAGTATGCAATAACGCATATCGGTGATTTTCAATTCAGAAGGGTTGGAGGAACGATTCACTTTAGAAGTGGTTTGGGCAATGGCATCTTCCGCAGAAGAAAACATAAAAGCGCCCAACGATATTCCACTAAAAAGCGCACCTGCATTTACAGGAAATCCTGGATAAGAATTGTTCGTGTTGGGATTAGAAATTCCTTTCCCATAAAAAGCTGCATCTATCTCTGACTGCCTGTTTTTTTGATCAACATATTGAAAAATGTTTTTCATAATTTCTTAATTTGAAAGATTAGCTTCTACATTTAGTTTATAGAATTTTTTATTGTATTAAGAAGTGGCTGGTGTCTTCCCCGACCAGGGTACCCATCCGCGGTCGCGCCACACCAATCGGAATATGGAAAATCGACTTTCATTTTTAGACCAGCCGCGGTCGGTGTCTTCACCGGCCGCCTTATGGTAAATGCGAATTTCATTTTTAGACAGATTCTGAAAGAAACGACTATTTAGGAAGCGCATTCTTCTTAATATATTCTTCCACTAACGAATCCTCGTGTGACGTATGAATTAAAGTCTTATTATCAAATGGGATATCAGTCATATAATGGTATCCTTCAGCCCACTGAAAGCCATACTTTTCACCCAGCTTTTTGTTATCATTAAAGATAAAGGCTTTGGCATAATTGAAATTGGCAGTATGATCATCTCCTTCAAGAATAGCTAATTTCTTTCTCTCCCTGGCAAGTCTCTCCCTTAGTAAAACCCCATTATTGCCTGCCGGTCCTTTTGCAATATTCAGCATATTGACTTCAATTTTTTTATCTATATAATCACTAATGTCCACTACCAGGTTGTTGGTCTGTTGAGCCCTCGAGTAATAATATCTCTCTTTCGGCGTATATGGACCAATGCCTGCAGCAAAATGTTCCGGGTAATCATTATTCCCCGCAATCCACCTGGCGGCCTCCACAGCCCTTCCGGTCACATAATGATCGGGATTCTCTTCATAATGACCCCAGGGATCCATGCAAACAATCGTGTCAACTTTAAGAAACCTGATCAGGAAAATAAACCTTTGCTTCAAATCCTGAATTCCGATGCTATCCATCTGGTGGTGTGGCATCAGGAAATCAAAGGAACCTTTCATACCATAAAATTCTGCTATATTCTTAGCGTCGAGCCTGTTCTGCTTGTATTCTCCTGCTCCTCTTGAATCATCCGATACGGAACACAAGTATCCGGTATACCCTTCATCCATCAATTTAGCCACCAACCCCCCTGCCGACAGCGGTATATCATCTGAGTGAGGCTGAATTGCCAGAAGGACTTTACCCTGGTGTGGTTTACCTTTTACCGCTTTTTCAATTTTGACCTCACCGTACTCGACATCATAACCCCATGGAACCATTTTGTCCGGTTCCTTCCTACCGTTGTCAGCTGGCCCTGGGGTCCCTTCAGTGCTCCCGGTGGCGGAAACCCAGGAAGAAGCCCCCATCAGCGCACTTGTGACCAGGCCATTTTGAAGAAATTCTTTTCGTTTCATGCTGATTCATTTATTGAATTAACTGGTCTTAAATATTATTTTACCGGACTCCAATTCCAGGCCCGGTCCCTCTAAGGATTGTAGTGAAACTTTCTTTATTAGGATCTGATCCACTTCCTGTTTACCTGCGTAAATTATAGAATTTATCAATTACAAAACACTATAAAGGGATAGCATGCTCTTTAATATACTGTTCTAACATGTTTGGTGACCGGGCATTAATATAATGATACCACTCTCCCCATTCCAGTCCATACTTTGCTCCTATTTTTTTATTTGAATGCTCCCCGAAATTTAATCGCCATGAATCTATATCAAGGACAAAATGTTTCACATAATTGAAATCAGCCATCTTATCATCATTACCCAGGAGGGGCAATTTTTTGCCAGCCCTGGCTAACCGCTCTCTTAATTTTTTACCTTCGTTTTTCCCGGCAGGCCCTTTGGTTGTGTTTAACATGCAGGCCTCAACTTTCTTATCTATATAATTACTGATGTCAACCACCCTATTGACCCTTTGAGGATCCCTGGCGAAATAATAGCGCTCTTTAGGACTATGCGGTTTAAGCCCTGCATCCAAATGTTCAGGATAATCTGTACTGGATCCTGACATCCACCGGGCTGCTTCCACGGCATGAGCCGTTGCGACATGATCGGGATTTTCTTCATAATGTTCCCAGGGATCATAACAAATTGTTGTATCCACTTTCAACAATCTGAATAGAAAAATCAGTCTCGCTTTCAGGTCCTGGATTTGAATACTATCCATCCGGTGATGAGGATACAAAAAATCATAGGCCTTTTCCATTCCAAAATATTTGGCAATTTTTGCGTTATCCAGCTTATTTCCCAGCGCATTGCCACTGCTATCGTCAGAAGTACGAAGAAGGTAGCCTGTGTAACCTTCATCCATTAGTTTAGCCACTGTTCCGCCACAATCAAGCGTTATATCATCTGAATGAGCCTGGATAGCCAAAAGGACTTTTCCCTTATGTGGTTTTCCAGGTACCGGCCTCTCAATTACAATTTCTTCCGGATCACTAATTGGCTTTTGGTGCGTTTTGTCCTCACTATCCTGCTTCCGGTCATTATCTTCTGATTTGAAGCCGGATGCAAATACAGAAACGCCCATTAGTGCGCCTGATACCAGTCCCTTTTTTAAAAAATCTTTACGTTCCATCATATTAAATTTTGGATAACACATTATGTTTTATCAATTTTCCAGTGCTGCCCCCGAGGGCAAACTCTTTGAAGAAAAAAGTTGATAATGTAGTGCACAATTAAACCAATCAACTCTACAACCAATCAACCAATAATTATTTCCCCGCAGGAACCGCATTCTTTTGTATATACTGCTCAAGTTTATTAGGCTGTGCGTCATTGGTCTCCAGGTCATTGATATAGTGAAATCTTTCTGCCCACTCCAACCCATACTTCTTGCCCAATTCCCTGTTAGAAATCTGCGAAAAATTTAAGCGTCTGGAATTAACATCAAAAACAAATTCCTTTACATAATTGAAATCGGCACTTTGGTCCGTATCGCCCAGAACAGGCAGTTTTTTACCTTCTTTAGCTAATCTCTCTTTAAGTTTTTTACCATCGTTTTGCCCGGCCGGGCCTTTTGTAGTATTCAGCATATTAACCTCAACTTTATTTTTGATATAATTACTGATATCAACAATCCTGTTTACCCTCTGCGGCTCCCTGGAAAAGTAATATCGTTCAGCGGGAGTATGAGGCTTTAAACCCGCGTCAAGGTGTTCCGGATAATCCGTACCCATACCAGCCATCCACCTGGCAGCCTCTACTGCATGGGCCGTTGCGATATGGTCTGGGTTTTCTTCATAATGTTCCCATGGATCCCAGGTGATGATCGTATCTACCTTCAGCAGTCTAAATAAAAATATAAGCCTTCCTTTTAAATCCTGAATTTGAATACTGTCCATCCGGTGATGGGGATACAAAAAATCATAGGCCTTTCCCATTCCATAATATTTGGCAATTTTTTCATTATCGAGCTTATTCCCCAGGGCATCGCCACTACTATCATCAGAAGTTCGAAGGAGGTATCCTGTATAACCTTCATCCATAAGTTTAGCCACTGTTCCGCCAGCAAAAAGAGGAATATCATCTGAATGCGCCTGGATGGCTAAAAGAACTTTTCCCTTGTGTGGTTTGCCGGGAATTGGTTTTTCAATTATGATTTCTTCAGGATCACCGGCATCATTCAGGGTTTCTCCATTCGCCGCCTTACTATCATGTTTCTTGTTGTTACCTGGAGAATTGGAAGCAGATGTAAATAAGGACGCTCCTAATAATGTGCCGGATATTAATCCTTTTTTTAAAAAATCTTTTCTTTCCATTTTATTAATTTTTGAATATTTGGTATTTGCCTGGTTATATTTTTGCAATGATTTCAACAATTGCATCACCATTCTTAAAAAGCTCCGGCCGGATCTCCGCCCCCAATCCGGGCCTTTCGGGTGCGCTTACATAACCATCAACAGGAACGGGGACATTGCTTAAGAAATAAGGATACTGGTGGGTGTACTTCCAGTAATTACTTTCCATATAACAGAAATTGGGAATGGCCGTGCACATATGAATTGATGATAACCAGAGAAGCGGGCCGCCTGCCGTATGCGGAGAAGTCGGTATATTATAAGCATCCGCCAAATCTGACATTTTTTTCCCTTCACTGGGGCCACCACACCAGCATAGATCATACATTAGAATATCCAATGCCTTTGCCTGTAAAAAATCTTTCACTTCATATCGCGTGGCAATCGTTTCACTATGGGCAATTGGCACAGAACTCTCAGCTGCAAGAACTGCATAAGACTGTTGTGCGTTAGACGGTATCTGCATGTCTTCAAAATGAATTACATTATATGGCTCTACCGCCTTTAATATTCTTTGGGAACTGGTAAGATTCCACCTTCCGCCTGCATCGAGCAGGATTTCCATTTTATTACCGGCTGTTTCACGTATCTGCTTAAACCAGTCAAGGCCTTTCTCGAGATCTGCTGATGAGATAAATTGTCCACCTGCATTGCGGCCCCCTTCCATAAAACTGAATTCATTGAAAGGATAGATCTTCATGCCTGTAATTCCACGGTCAAGCAGGAACTTCACGATCTTTGCGGTGTCCTGTCCCATTTTCATGTCATTGATCGCCCAGTAATCGGTGGTAGTGTTATACACTTTTATTTTTTGCCTGGTTTTTCCACCGAGGAGGCGGTATAGCGGATGCCCGGTTGATTGACCTAAGATATCCAACTGTGCCATATTGATGGCACTTAAAATGCGCATGTCTGATCCACCTGCATTTCGCATGCTCATGTACTGGTAAATACGCTGCCAGATGCCATCGATATCCCTTGGGTCTTTACCAATAAGAAAGCGCGCGGCCATATCTTTCAACGCACCCAGTTCACCATTGATATTGGGGTAAGTTTCCCCGGTGCCAATGATGCCCGCGTCGGTATGCAGACGCACCCAGCAAAATTCAGCGCGCCCGCTGCCACCTGATCCTCCACCCACATTTATTTTTTCGCTGAACCGTACGCTTTCAACCCTGGTTATTTTCATCGGATCATTGGGATTAAACTTTTGGATTGTCCTGGTCGGGGTCTGCACCTGTGCAATGACATTTGTTGCCCCTGACAAATCCAAAACACCGGTGGCTGCTCCTAAACCAACGGCCTTCAAAAGTGATCGCCTGTTTAATAATGATTTCTTATTTGCCAGTTCCAATTTATCGTGATTTTTGATGATTAGCCAAAAGAGTTCTATTTGAGTTCGGCAATTGTTTCAACAATTGCATCACCATTCTTAAAAAGCTCCGGCCGGATCTCCGCTCCCAATCCGGGCCTTTCGGGTGCGCTTACATAACCATCAACAGGAACGGGGACATTGCTTAAGAAATAAGGATACTGGTGGGTGTACTTCCAGTAATTACTTTCCATATAACAGAAATTGGGAATGGCCGTGCACATATGAATTGATGATAACCAGAGAAGCGGGCCGCCTGCCGTATGCGGAGAAGTCGGTATATTATAAGCATCCGCCAAATCTGACATTTTTTTCCCTTCACTGGGGCCACCACACCAGCACAGATCATACATTAATATATCCAATGCCTTTGCCTCTAAAAAATCTTTCACTTCATACCGCGTGGCAATTGTTTCACTGTGGGCAATGGGCACAGAACTCTCAGCTGCAAGAACTGCATAAGACTGTTGTGCGTTAGACGGGATGAGAATGTCTTCAAAATGAATTACGTTGTAAGGTTCTATCGCTTTTAAGATCCGCTGGGAACCCGTCAGGTCAAACATACCTGAACCATCAATGAGTATTTCCATTTTATTGCCAGCTGTTTCCCTGATCTGTTTCAGCCAGGTTAAACAATTATCAAGATAAGCTGATGAGATAAAATGTCCCTCAGGTGGAATTGGTCCGTCAGTAAAGGGGTAGATTTTCATAGCGGTAATACCACGGTCAAGCAGGAACTTCACGATCTTTGCGGTGTCTGGTCCCATTTTCGTGTTATTAATGGCCCAGTAGTCGGTCACGGTATTGTACACCTTCACCCTGGCTCTCGTCTTCCCTCCGAGTAGACGGTAAAGGGGAAGACCAGTTGACTGACCTAAGATATCCAACTGTGCCATATTGATAGCACTTAATATCCGCATATCTGATCCGCCCGCATTTCGCATGCTCATGTATTGATAAATACTCTGCCAGATGCCATCGATATCCCTTGGGTCTTTACCTAACAGAAAGCGTTTTGCCATATCTTTTAATGCACCCAGCTCGCCATTGATATTAGGATATGTTTCGCCCGTTCCGATAATGCCCGTATCAGTGTGCAGTCGCACCCAGCAAAATTCGGCACCTTCCTCATCACTACCTGATCCGCCTCCCACCTTAATTTTTTCATTGAACCGGACACTTTCAATTTTTATTATTTTCATCGGTTTATAGTCATTCGGCGAATCTGAAATAACATTGCTGTTCTTTTCACCAGGTATATTACCGTATGCTTTATTTATTCCGCCAAACATTTGTAATGCCCCGGTCGCCGCTCCCAGCCCCAAACCCTTCAACAACAAGCGCCTGTCAATTCTTTCTTTATTCTTAGATTTTTCCATTATTATTTGTTTGTTCTTGAAAAAGCGATTTTAATTATGCGATGGTTTCAACAATTGCATCACCATTCTTGAAAATCTCAGGACGGATTTCTGCTCCGAGTCCCGGTGTCTCCGGTGCGGTGACATAACCGTCTACCGGAACCGGTACATTATTTAAGAAGTGGGGAAACTGGTGAGTGTATTTCCAGTAATTGCTCTCCATGTAGCTGAAGTTTGCAATGGCCGTACACATATGAATTGAAGATAACCAGAGAAGCGGGCCACCTGCCGTATGAGGCGACGTTGGCACCTG
>JBDTWP010000275.1:0-9573 GCA_040006615.1 Ferruginibacter sp. | reverse complement strand
CCAAAACCGGATGTGGCGAAATTGGCAGACGCACCAGACTTAGGATCTGGCGGAGTAATCCATGTAGGTTCGACCCCTATCATCCGGACATTTTATGAGTTGAGTGTTGAATGGTGGGTAAGTTGAGAGACTGAAAAGTTGAAAAGTTGAGAAGTTGTTAGGTTTAGTGGTTGATCAGTTACCGAACGAATCAATTGCTGAAATTCTTAAAGTTATCAACTTATTAACAGTTACACCTTCAACTTAAGAACCACGCAACCTATCAACTTTTCAACCGCTCAACCTATCAATTTATCAACATTCCCCGATTATGGCAACAGTAGCAAGAGAGAATATTGGTCTTTTAAATGACAAGATTATTATTAAACTGAGTAAAGAAGACTATTTACCAACCTTCACAAAAAAATTAAAAGAGTACAGTAAGACCGTCAATATGCCTGGTTTCAGAAAGGGCATGGTTCCGGCGGGAATGATAAAAAAAATGTATGGCCCATCCATTTATACCGATGAAGTACTTAAAACGGTAGAAAAACAATTGCGCACCTACCTTGATACGGAAAAACCGGACATTTTTGCACAACCATTGGCATTGGACAATGATATTCGCAAACTTGATCTGAATAACCCTGCTGATTATGAGTTTGGTTTTGAAATAGGCCTTAAACCAGAATTTAATATTGCACCCCTGGATAAGGCCGATGTTGTCTTCCATAAAGTGAAGGTAACAGATGAAATGGTGGATGAGGAAGTTAATAACATGCTAAATAAAGCAGGCAAAATGACCGAACCTGAAACCGTCAATAATGCAGAAGCCGTATTAAATGTAAAATTTACAGAATGTGATAAGGAAGGTAACCCGGTTGAAAATGGTTTAAATGAATTGGAAACTTCTGTTGTTGTAAAATATCTGACTCCTGATGCGCAACAGTTAATCATGGGTAAAAAGACAGATGACACAGTTTTAATTGAATTATCTAAGGCTTTTGAAAAAGATAAGCTTGCAGCGTTTGTTGAGGATCTTGGTCTTAATAAAGAGGATATCGAAGGTGTAGAAAAATATTTTAAATTAACCATTCTGAAGATTGGATTGCTTGAAAAGGGGGAGCTGAGCGGGGAATTTTTTACCAAAGTATTTCCCGGCGACACTATTGCGGACGAAGAAGAATTCAGAAAAAAATTAAAGTCAGAAATTGAGCTATACTGGGATGGCCAGAGCAATATCCAATTGCAGGACCAGGTATATCATTACCTGTTGGATGAAACAAAAATTGAATTTCCGGCAGAATTCTTAAAACGCTGGCTACAAATCGGCAGCGAAGAAAGAAAAACACCAGAACAGGCTGAGGAGGAATTCCCAATATTCAGCAGCCAGCTTAAGTGGACGCTGATAAGTGATAAACTGATCAGGGAAAACCATTTGCAGGTAACCCTGGAAGAGTTGAGAGACTCCATGCGAACCGAAGTAATGCGCTACTTTGGCAAGATGAGTGAGGGAGATGATACCGGATGGCTGGATAGTTATGTAGACACCATGATGAAGGATGAAAAACAGTTGGATGCCACCTATCGTCGCATGGTAACAGGTAAAATATTCCACTATATGCAAGGGCAGGTTAACCCTGTTGAGAAGGAAGTGACTGCCGGGGAGTTAACCGGAATGCAGCACCATCATTAGACATCCACCCGGGAGGGGGTTTTCGAATACGCTGCCCGGTACCTGCTCCCGGTCAGTGCCGGTTATTCTTACCACCTGGTTTTTTATCGCCATCCTTTAGGGTGTCACCAAAAAGGAACTTCGTCCTGAAATCAGACTTCAAATATTTCCAATAAAGCCCGGACGTCAAAAAGTCGGTACCTGCAAATCAGACCCTTCCGGACGGATTTCAGCCGGTCAGGCATACCGAAATCAGACATCAGACCTCCTTTCCGACTTTTTGTCGCCCTTTTTTTTATAGCATAATATTTGGGATCATCAAACAACTATATTTGTTCTCCTAAATAATATATCAGATGAATTTTGGAAAAGAATTTGAAAAATACGCTGTAAAGCACCGGGGCATCAGCAGTAATACATTGGATGGTTATATTAAACATAACGTTACCAATCTTACCCCCAACATTATTGAAGAAAGGCCGATGAACGTTGCGGTGATGGATGTTTACAGCCGTTTAATGATGGATCGTATAATTTTTATGGGTTACCCGGTTACAGATGAAGTTGCCAATATTATCACCGCCCAGTTTTTATTTCTGGAAAGTACCGACCGGACAAAGGATATCCAGATGTATATCAATTCCCCGGGCGGAAGTGTATACGCGGGATTGGGTATGTATGATACAATGCAGTTTGTAACCCCCGACATTGCCACTATTTGTACTGGTATTGCCGCAAGTATGGCAGCCGTATTAATGTGTGCAGGTTCACATGGAAAACGTACCGCTTTAAAACACAGCCGCATCATGTTGCACCAGCCCAGTGCCGGTGCGGGCGGCCAGGCAAGTGATATCGAAATAACCGTAAACGAAATACGAAAAATTAAAAGCGAATTATACGAGATCATATCCCAGCATACCGGTCAGGCATATGATAAAGTGGCATTGGATTGCGAACGTGACTACTGGATGACATCAACTGAAGCCAAGAATTATGGCATTGTGGATGAGGTGCTGACCATCAATCCACGTAAAGCGAAAAAAGATTAAGCAATAAATGGGGCACGGGCGAAGTTACTACTTTAAAAATCTTTGTGTCACTCAGTGCTGCTATTAGTTCTTAACTCAACACAATAAACTTGTTACTGGTTTTCAATATTTAAACGGCAAAAAGTATGCAGATGAATTATTATAACAACAAAAAAATACGATTCGATGACGAGGAAGAATCACCCAAAGAACTTCCCGACAACCCCATGGAAAAAATGATGAGCGGATGGCAGTTCGACAAAAAATTTATTGAGCAGCGTAAAATATTTTTATGGGGTGTGGTAGATGACAAGAGCGCTAAAGATATCACAGCCCGTTTGCTCTACCTGGAAGCCATAGATCCCGGGAAGGAGATTACTTTTTACATCAACAGCCCTGGTGGCGTGGTTACCAGCGGTATGGTGATATATGATACCATCCAAATGATCACCTCGCCGGTAAGTACGGTGTGTATGGGCATGGCAGCCAGCATGGGGAGTATTTTATTAAGTGGCGGCACAAAGGGAAGACGTTTTATTTTCCCCAGTGGCCAGGTAATGATCCACCAGCCAAGTGGTGGCGGACAGGGGGTAAGTACCGACCTTGAAATTATGGCTGTGCAAATACTAAAGATAAAGCAATTAGGTGCCCGCATATTAGCTGAAAACTGCGGCCAGACCTATGAAAAAGTGATGAAGGATTTTGACCGCGATTACTGGATGGACTCTAATGAATCTGTGAGCTATGGTATCGTAGACGGAGTGATGGATAAATTTTAATTTTTTACTTTTCAACATAATTATAAAGTCCTTCAGTCAGGTGCTTTTTCTACCCGGTTTCGATAATCTGAATACCTTTGCTACATGTGGTCTAATGAAAGCATAATCGCAAAATATACAAGGGATTCGGATCGCCGGCTTATGATGCAAAAAGACATTTTCCCGGTTAATGCAGCCTTCGGGGAATATTTACGACGTTACGGCAGGGATGTAGAATTACCCATATGCTATAACGATTTAATTAACTACAGCCATGCTGATTCGCTAAAGGATAAAAAGGGTAAGTGGACACACTGGGAAACAGCTGTGTACGAAGCCGGGCAGTTGGGATTTCTTAAAAAAAACCTTATTAAGACCTATGTTAATCTTAAAAAACAGGAGTTATCCGCTTCTGAAAAGGAATTTGATATTGAGCGCATTGATTTTTGCGAATATGGTAATAGTATTCCTTTTAGAATAAAAATTATTGAAAAAAACGGGCAATACGATTTTTTTTATATCAAACAGGCGGATGCATCCCGTATTTATGGATTAGAATTAGAATATTTGCTTACTCATAATCCAATTAACTTTTTGCTTTTTAATAACACCCTGGTAGAAGAACATATTGAGGGGATACCGGGTGATATTTTTCTGCAGCAAACCCCCAAACTGACAGAAACCGGAAAAACCTCTCTTGCAAAAGCTTTTGTTCAGTTCAATGAAAGCTGCTTTGTACGACTTTTGGGAGATATGCGGAGCTATAATTTTGTGGTGAATCCTTTTTCCTCCAATGGTAATACTTTTTATCGCATACGTGCCATTGATTTTGACCAGCAATGCTATGAAGGGAAAAAAAACTTATATTTTCCCCAGTTTTATAAAGAAAATGTTGAGTATGTGGCACTGGTTTTGCAAAACCTGACTGCGGTGGAAATAGAACAAAACCAGCAAATTGAATTTACTGCGATGGCAGCGAGGATAATTACCTACCGCAGGCAGTTGATGGAATTGTTAAATAGTATGGTAAATGATGATATATCAGAAAATTATAAAATAAATGTACTGCGGAATGAGCTAAATGATCATTTCCATACAACCCGCTTCACCAACTGTAAAACCATGGGTGCGATTTTAAAACACCAGTTGAAACAGGTATTACAAAAACATGTGCAAATAGCGAAATTAAAGTAAAAGTCATATTGGATATGTATTTTAACAGGGGATGCTGCAACTTTTTTGAATATAATATTGTCTGCAAAGTAGCGTTCTGTTAATGGATGCTTATCTTTACATCCCACTTTTAAGCAATACGAGGCGAATAAAAGGATTATCATGGCAAAACAACAAACATTACATTGTTCTTTTTGCGGCAGGAGCCGTGATGAGGTGAAGATATTGATCGCCGGCCAGGAGGGCCATATCTGCGAAAATTGCGTAGAGCATGCCCAGGAAATAATAGGGCAGGAACTAATGATCTATCCTGATTCAAAACAAAGCAGCGGAAATACACATAAACTCTCAGTAAAAAAACCCGTAGAAATAAAGAAATTTTTGGATGAATACGTAATTGGCCAGGATGATGCCAAAAAGATATTGGCGGTAGCAGTGTACAATCATTACAAGCGCCTTAATCAAAAAGTGGAGAATGATGTAGAGATAGAAAAAAGCAATATTATCATGGTAGGAGAAACAGGTACGGGCAAAACCTTGCTTGCTAAATCTATCGCCCGCATGCTCAATGTTCCTTTTGCTATTGTGGACGCTACGGTTTTTACAGAGGCGGGATATGTAGGGGAAGACGTGGAAAGTATGCTAAGCCGATTATTGCAAGCCTGTAACTATGACGTAGCCGCGGCAGAGAAGGGGATAGTATTTATTGATGAAATTGATAAAGTAGCCCGCAAAAGTGATAATCCTTCCATTACACGGGATGTAAGTGGGGAGGGTGTTCAACAGGGGTTATTAAAATTATTGGAAGGAACAGAAGTATTGGTTCCACCCCAGGGGGGACGTAAGCACCCCGAACAAAAATTAGTAAAAGTAAATACTTCTAATATTCTTTTTATTTGTGGCGGGGCGTTTGACGGGGTAGACCGGATTATCGCCCGTCGGGTAAATACCCATGCAATTGGATTTAGTGTAAACAAAGAACTTCAGGAGTTCCAGCAAAAAAATCTTTTACAGTTTGTAAATGCAGTTGATTTAAAACAATTTGGATTGATACCGGAATTATTGGGCCGCCTGCCGGTAATAACTTTCCTGAATCCTTTAGATGCACCAACGCTGCGCAACATTTTGACAGAACCAAAAAATGCATTGATAAAGCAATTTACCCGTTTATTTGAAATGGAAGGAATCGAATTGAAATTTGATGAGGTAGTGTACGATTTTATGGTACAAAAGGCGTTGGAATACAAACTCGGAGCGCGCGGCCTTCGAAGTATTTGTGAAAGTATCTTAACGGATGCCATGTATGAATTACCATCCCAAAAAGTTAAAACATTCGAAGTGACCCTGGAATATGCGCAACGTAAATTCAGTACAAGCAAAATGAGCATGCTGAAAGTAGCGTAAAACGGGTATAATTTTTTTAGCAGAGCCGTCAATTTTTGATTTGGCTTTTTTTGCAGAATTTCCCACGAACGCACGAATTCCACGAATAATTGTTATGACCCATTAGCAATTGGTTTAAGCATTATTGTTTTCATTCCTACCATATTTGCACATTCGCTGCATGAAAGGCAGATTGGAAAGCCGGTATTTCCGTAAATTTCCGCAGTATTCAGTTTCCAGGCACTATTTGCCGGCTTGGGAACCACCCCTGGCCACGTTGTAAAATACACCATCCGGAAACTGTGCATATTAAATACTTTACTTTTCCTATTTTTTCTTAGTTAGCTATCAATGTTAGTTATCTTAATGATTCCTGTCATAAGAGGTTTACGATATTTGACCGACTTTTGCCAAAATTTCCAGCCTTTCAAAACAAAAAAATCCCACAAGCATGTCTAAGGCCATTTATATCGCTTCTACTGAACCCAATAGCGGTAAGTCTGTAATAACTTTAGGACTTATGAATCTGTTAGTCGGCAAGATTAAAAATATCGCCTATTTCAAGCCCGTTGTGAATGAACGGGCGGAAACCAGTAAAGACATACATATTGAAACAATACTTACTCAATTTGGATTAAAGATCAATTACACCGACACGTTCGCGTTTACCTATGATGAGTTGTTACACTACCGGAGCGAAGGAAATAATTCCTATATCATTGATAGCATTATTTCTAAATTTAAAAAGCTCGAAGAAAGCCATGATTTCGTTGTTGTGGAAGGAACGGGCTTTAACAGGGAAGGGGCTTCCTTTGAATTTGATTCAAATATTGATATTGCAAAAAACCTGGGTATTCCCCTGATATTAATTACCAAAGGCGACAATAACACTCCTGAAGAAATTGGCAATACTATTTTATCTGCCTACCAGGTTTTACATGATAAGGAAGTACCGGTGCTGGCAATGATTGCCAATAAAATAGATCCTGCGAATGTTGATGAACTGAAACAAATATTAATCAACAGGATACCAGCGGATGTTTTGAGCGCGGTTATTCCGTATAATAAGGATTTAAGCAATCCTACTATGAATGAAATCGTGGAAGCTGTAAGAGGGAAATTGTTATTTGGAAGCAGCCTCTTATCTAACCAGGTCGATCATTTTATCGTAGGTGCCATGCAACTAAGAAATTGCCTTACCCGGCTGAAAGAAAATACGCTTATCGTAACGCCCGGCGACAGGGCAGATATCATCGTTGCAGTGCTCCAGGCCAATATCTCAAAAAATTACCCAAAAGTGGCGGGAATGATTCTTTCAGGAGGTTTGGAGCCTGAGGAACCGATCATAAAATTAGTGGAGGGCCTGGAGACCGTAATACCGATTGTACAGGTAGAATCGGGTACATTCGAAACAGTAAACATTGTGGGATCCGTGCAGTCAAGAATTTATGCCGGTAACAAGCCTAAAATCGAATTGGCCATCAGTACCTTCGAAAAATTCATCGATTCTGATGCAATTATCAATAGAATCGTTACTTCTCATCCCGAAGGCATGACTCCCCGGATGTTTCAATATCAATTGGTAAAACGGGCGAAACTCTTTAAAAAGCATATAGTATTACCTGAAGGAAATGACGACAGGGTACTGATTGCGGCCTCAAAACTGATAAAACAAGGAGTTGTTGAGCTAACTATTCTTGGAAGAAAAGAAGAAATTGAAGCCGCCCTCCTCCGGTTAAATATAAGCCTGGATCTGGACCAGGTAAAAATAATTGATCCGGTATCTTCCCCCCTTTTCCAGGATTATTCAGCTACTTTGTATGAATTGCGTAAAACTAAAAATGTGAACCTGGAAATGGCGAGAGACATGATGACGGATGGTTCCTATTTTGGCACAATGATGGTTTTCAAAGGAAATGCAGATGGCATGGTGTCCGGGGCGATCCATACCACACAACATACGATCCGGCCGGCATTACAGTTTGTAAAAACAAAACCTGGTGTTTCAACTGTTTCATCCATATTTTTCATGTGCCTGCCCGACCGGGTTACGGTATTTGGGGATTGTGCCGTAAATCCTAATCCAACCTCCGAACAATTGGCTGATATTGCGATTTCATCGGCTGAAAGCAGTATTATGTTTGGCATTGAGCCCAAAATAGCCATGCTCTCCTATTCCTCAGGCACTTCCGGACAAGGTGAAGATGTAGATAAGGTGCGCCGGGCCACTGAAATCATCAGGGAACGTCGGCCGGATCTGAAAGTGGAAGGCCCAATCCAGTACGACGCGGCGGTAGACCCGGTAATCGGGAAACAAAAGATGCCGGACTCCCCGGTTGCAGGCCAGGCAAGCGTGCTGATCTTTCCGGATCTTAACACAGGAAATAATACCTATAAAGCAGTACAACGGGAAACAGGGGCCTTGGCAATTGGCCCAATGTTGCAAGGCTTAAATAAACCGGTGAATGACTTAAGCAGGGGCTGTACGGTGGATGATATTTTTAATACAGTAGTTATAACCGCAATCCAGGCGCAACAATAGGTTTTAATTGGTGAATGGCGAATGGTTAATGATGAAATATCACCTCTGTTTATTTCCATCAGGTTTAATTATTAAATCAAAATCACGATGAATATTTTTGTAATCAACTCCGGGAGTAGTTCTATCAAATATCAATTGATCAGTATGCCTGCTAAAACAATCATTTGCAGCGGGCTGGTGGAAAGTATCGGGTTAGCTAATTCAACACTGATTCATAAAACATATCCGGACGGTAATGAACATATTATAAAAGAAAGCCCGGAAATTATTGACCATGCTGCGGGTCTGCAGGAAGTAGCAAGGTTGCTAAGTGATCCGGTTATTGGCGTGATCAATGATCCCTCGGAGATTGCAGCAGTTGGCCACCGGATAGTGCATGGAGGTGAAAATCTTTCAGCTACTACATTTATTACTCCCGAGGTAAAGGAAGAGATCAAGAGAATATTCCCCCTTGCACCATTACATAACCCTGCCCACTACCTGGGAATTGAAGTTGCAGAGAAAATTTTTACCAAAGCAAAACAAATAGCAGTGTTTGATACTGCTTTTCATCATACTATGCCGGAAAAAGCCTTTAGATATGCAATTCCGGGTGAATTTTATCATACACACAAAATAAGGGTTTATGGATTTCATGGCACCAGTCATAAATATGTATCTGACCAGGCAATACAATACCTTGAAAAACCTGCTTCAAAGATCATCACCATTCATTTAGGTAATGGTTGCAGCATGGCGGCCATTGAAAACGGAAAATGCGTAGATACCAGTATGGGACTTGGTCCATTGGATGGATTAATCATGGGTACCCGCTCCGGTAATATTGATGCATCTGTTATATTTCACCTGGTTAGCCAGTTGGGGTACGAAATTGAACAGGTAAGTTCGCTGCTTAATAAAAAGAGCGGTATGCTGGGCCTGACTGGTTTTAGCGATATGCGTGATATTAAAAGAGAAATTGACAATGGTAATGCCGAAGCGAAACTGGCATATGAGATGTATGCTTACCGTATCCGTAAATACATCGGTTCCTAT
>JBDTWP010000274.1:0-9588 GCA_040006615.1 Ferruginibacter sp. | reverse complement strand
GACATGTGCATTGCTCTGAAAGATGAATGGTGTTTGTCGGCGACAAATGGTGTAGTTGCATCCGGTACAGGTTTGTGCCATTGGCTTTTTACGGTTTGACGAAATGTAATTTAATATGGTCATTTATGATTGTACTTTAAAAGTAAAAAAAACTTTAAGGGTATAAATCAAATAGGTAAAAACAGTTATTCAACTCATCCAGAAAGGAGGAACCATGAACCGGTCAATGGATAGACAATTAACTATTCTTGATGAAACAGAATTTACCTCCCATCGCTGTGGCAGGGCCGGACCAGGTCATCACTTTACCAAGGGGAGTGTCTTGCTGATGGCAACAAGTTCAGCGATCCCCAATGGGAAGATAAGTGCGGCTTTTGGAAAAAATTCTGGTCCTGCTTCTTTAGGCAGTACGTTGTAACTCTCTTTAATCAATAGAAATTTTTCATTTAACAAGTAACTTTTTACTTAATTTATCCACCCCTCGAAATAAGTTTTAATTCAGCCCTTACTATGTTGTCTTATATTACTGAAAGAAAAATTTATGGCTACTGTGCAAAATACTTTTAAGTATGAAGGCGATGCATCTGCTTCAGCCTTAAACAACGTTAACCTGCATTTCAAAATTCCAACTTTCGAGTTCATAACTGTTTTAAAGGATGGAAGACCTTTTCCTGAACGGAATGATCTTGATGAGCAGTTAATTATTTTAAATAAGAAGCTAAGCGATACCAACTATGAAATCGCTATTCCAAATGAATTTCTTGTTGGCTACTCCGACAATTCATTGAAAAATTTTTACGCTTATCTGAGCCACATTGGTTTTACAAATAATGATCCGCGACTCCTTGATTCCCTTTCTGCAGAGATTGGTGTTGGGATAAGTGATGAAAAGGAAAATTTGTTTGGACAAATTCAGATGCCATCACTTTATAGCCTGTCAACGGCTTCGGATAAATACAAAGACATTACCGACCGGCAGGCAGCGCTTTATTCCGGGGCTGCCTTTAATGAAGAAGCTGCGCAAAAACTTGAACTTGAGCTGGCAGATTATATCCGTAAGAATATTTTTATTATCAATAAAACTTTATTTGCCGAAGCAGCGATCCAGTTCAGGTTAGCAGAGCCTGGGTTTAACGAATATGCTTTATTTTTTATTATCGCACATGTAACTGACGTTTCATCAGGTGAACCGAAAATTAAAATTGTTGCCGATAAATTTCAAGCCTTTCTGAAAACTCAATTTGGAATCGGCAGTACCGAATCAATAAAAACCCTTCTGGAAATTATCAAGGATGATCTGTTTGATTTCCCGGTTACTGTTCCTGAAATCACCACTGCAGAAATTAAGGGGACATTCAAAATTATTACGCCGGGTAATTCCGAGGTTGCAATTAATGATTTCAAATTTTTTGATTTGTCTGTTGAATATACCATCCAGACCGGAAATATCAATCCACATACTGTTGTAACAAGTTTTGACTGGGCCGGAATTCAGCAATCACCAAACAATACAGTTGACTTTTCTTTCGCACCGGTTATAACTAATTTAATAAACAGCCTCATTCAGGTCAGGGTCAAAGCTTATTATGGATCGGTTGTTTGGGATAATCAGTATGCTGTAACAAATCCTGATCTGCAAAATTTAATAATAGAAGTTCCACTTTTAAAACCCGCTGTCGTAACTGCCGGGGATGAACCAAAACCTTCAGGAGGAAATAAAAAATTAACGGGCAAAGTTGTGGAGATGTCAGGTGCCTGCAAGTTAAAAGATCTTACGGTTGTTATACAGGCAAAAAAAACCAGTGATACTATCTGGAAAATAGTAGGTGCAGCAACCACAGATAGCTCAGGAAATTTTTCACTGCCTTATCCATATGGGAATTATATAGCAGCACAGGCATTAGTTTCATTAATGCCGGATAGTCCGGCTGATATTAATGTTTATAAAGATGCTGCACATATTGCCATTAACGAAACCATCGCTGATGATTTCCTTTACCTTTTATTAAAGGATGTTAATTGCGAAGCCAAAGAAGAAAAAGAAACGGAAAATTGTGATTGCAAGGACATAAAAAAATCCAATCGGCTTCCCAACCAGGAGGAGTTAATAAAATCCGACTCTTACACGCAGGATATCGGTGGATCTTGTGTTAATCTTTCTATTCCCAATAGAACCCTTAATGAATTTCCGCAGGTGGCAATAGTAAGGACCTCCGATCCTGATGTTGCCAATTATATTCTTTCAAAAGATTCGAAAGGTAATTTTATTCTTGAAGGAGGACTGACTAAAATTGTTCGTAAACCGGTGGATTTAGGCAACCCGATCTACTGGCAAGACGCACCCGATGATCATGCCAATTTATCACTTTACCAGGCAGTAACTGTTGCTACGGGACATATTCTGCATTACAGCATTATCACCAAAGCTGATGGTTATTCAATGGGAGAATTATTGTATTCACTGCCTCTTGCGCCGGGACAAAAAAAAGAGATAGTCATTTTTGAACAAACGCATACATTGATGGGAAGTGAATCACAACGCTTATCACAACGCGAATCATTGGCAGCATCACTGGTCAATGATGTTAGTATCACTGATACCATTGCCGGAAACTTAGCTGAATCCACAAAAGGCAGCAGTTCAGCTTCTACGGCTGGCGTAAGCGGAGGTTCAGGTATAGCAGGTATTATTTATGGAATTGCCGGTACATCAGGTGTTGCAGGTGGAGTTGCTAATTCAAATTCTACTGCTTCGCAAAACAGTTCCCGTTCTCTGTCTGAGTATTTTCATGAGCAAATGAAAAATGCCATCAATCAAAATGCTCAGAGTTATCGTGAGATGAATGCTTCTGTTATTACCACAGTGCAGGAAGGTCAAAACTATGGTGTAACAACAGAGGTGGTGGCTAACCATAACCACTGTCACTCGCTTACCATGATGTATTTTGAAGTGCTGAGGCACTATGCCATTTACCAGGAACTGTCTTATGTTGAAGAATGTCTTTTTATTCCGCTGTTAATGACGGATTTTACAAGAGAAAATATTTTCAAATGGCGGGATGTGCTGGCAAGTCATTTATTGCCTATGCCATCTGAAACTTATTTGCAACCATTCACTTTTATAAGATCCGGACGCCAGCATCCTTTGTTAAAGGCATTTGATGCGAATGAAAGGATTAAAACGGAGTATAAGAACGTTGATTATCCAGACGGCAGATATTGCGATGAAAATATTACTTCCATTTCAGGCTCGATAACCATTAGGGCTAATTTTCCACGTCCGAAAACAAGATTTGATAGACTATTATCATTACCGATCATTAGAAAAACGGTAACCACGCAAGGGGGAGTAGATATACAGGGGACCTTACAAGATAACATCAAAAGTTCGGTGCTCGGCGCTGCTACGGGTGGGCTTTCTCTTATGTTTGGAGGCGGACCGAGTGTTACGTACACAACAGAAAGCAATGAGGTTTTAACGAGGGGACAAATATTTGATTTGTTTATGACTTTGGACCAGAATTACGAGAGTGTTCCGCCTGCCCAATGTATCCGCGTACATAACTTTAATCCGGTAACGATAGTTGTAAATGGTGTTCCTAAGACAATTGATTTCTTCAGTGGGTATGCTGATGATAAAAAACTTTGGGAATCTTACGCAGCAGTATACAAAATTGATTTGTATGAATTGCTTAACAAATTCTCCGGAAACGTTATAAGCGATTGGGATAAAATATTCAATGATGAAATTGCTCCCCAGTTAGTTATTAATTTAGTGAGTCAAGACCGTGTAGTTTTCAGCCCTTTTGGGAGAATCGACCTTACATCCTTACAAACCTATTCGGGGAGAGAACAACTATTGAGATATAATTTGAGGGCTCCATCATCGGTAATAAGAGCAAGCGTCTCTGAATTAAGCATCCAGTACAACAAAAATAGTTCTATTGATGATGATAAGTTTAACTTTCTAAAGGGCGAGAAAGGCATAAAACTGAATGTAGAGTCTTTAGATATTAATTACGTTACGGATCATTATAACGGCAAATTGTACAGCGGCTATGTTGGTGATAATTTATTCGATAGCACTATTATTCCTACACCGCTTAATTCAAACGAGAAGAGAAATCCTAGGAAAGAAGACGAGTACTTGCAAGGCAAGCTCATTGAACATTTAAACAGTAATCTTGAGTATTACAATATAATACTTTGGCGTGACCTTGACGGGAACAGACGTTGCATGTTACTAGACGGTTTTAATATTGAAACGTATAATGATTTCGGGCAACCGGTAGGATACAGGAGTTTGGCCTCTGTGGTTAAGAATGAGTTGATTGGAATTTCAGGGAATGCATTGATCATGCCGGTAGCACCGGGTTATAAAATAGACAGGACGTTTGTTGTTGAACAACCTATAGAAGGACCTGCCGTAGAACTAAATCTTCTTGAACACTATAAACCACTTACCCCTATTCCGCCATACCGTGTAAGCATACCAAGCAAAGGAGTTTTTGCGGAAGCGGTGCAGGGTGCCTGCGATGCGTGTGAAAAAGTAAAAGAAAACACATCACAGGATTGGGAGAAATTCAAACCAGATGAGCCTACTGCAATTAATCCTGTTACTGTACCTGTACCTACAGTGACAGATTGGAGAGCGGCATTCAAAGATTTTGCAACCCCTATTGTAAATATTCAGAATGCGCCTGCTGCACCGGCGCCGGGAGCAGGACTTGCAGGTGTAACTGATCTACTTGGCAAGAGCGATGTATTTAAGGATATAACCGGTTTAGATCAGAACCAGAAAAATGCATTGCAAACGTATTTGTCAAACCAGCAAAATGCGAAAGATTTTGCTCAAATGGCAAAGGATATTTTTACAATGGATAATAATACCAAGCATTCTGATGCTATTGCTGATTCTATCAGGAATTCTCCCGAACTATCTAAAGAAGAAAAGGCACAATTATTAAAAGATCATTTTGGGCAAATGGTTGACGGCGGACAAACTAAAAAAGCAGAACAGGAAAATGCATTGAGTACTAAACCATCGCTTACAGATGCAGCCGTTGAGGCAGCAGACCAGGGGAAAGCTGTTAAAGCCACAAGCGTTGATGGAGATGGCAAAGCAGAATCAGTTGACATTGGTGCTGGGGGAGTTGGGAAAAAAGGTACGGGGGTGCCGGGCTGGGCTTTAGCAGTTGGCCCTTTTCCCGACAAGCCGGATCTCGTGTTCCTGGATAACCCTGAACTCAACCAAGCCTTTAAAGATGTGAAGGCGAATAATCCCACCAATCTCTGTATCGGATTGTTCGATCTGACAGACGACCCGTTTAACTGGCGATATGCGGGCGTTAATGACCACGAGATGCTTTATCCGGGCAGCATGATGAAGATTGTTGCGCTTTACGCCGCTTTCGCGCTTCGCAATCGTGTACAGCATTTTTTTGAAGAAGCTAAGTCAAACGCCCTTACGGATGCGAAAAGCATCTTTGCGCTCATTGACTCCGCTTGGCGGCCGCAGCTCAAAAAGTTGTTTCCGAAACGTCCTGAATCGGCCTTTGGACTGATGAAAAACAAGACCCAAAAGCAAGATATCGTCATGCCGCAGTTGGATGCCATTTTTGAAGTGAGTTCAGGTAAAGTGGAGTTCAAGAGCGATCCGAATGTAACTGATGCGAAACTGGACTTCGTCGGAGCGCCACCCAACAAGGACGGAGATCCCGCAGAGTTTGGAGTGGTCGGGTTGTTCAAGGAGTGGCTGCGCGGGATGACCCGCTGGTCGAGCAACTCTGCAGCGGGTAAGTGCATTGATGCCCTTGGATACTTCTACATCAATGGTCTGCTCCGTAACGCGGATTTCTTTGTACCGGATAGTTCAAATCCTCTAACCGGAGAAGGACTCTGGCTTTCAGGCGACTATCAGAGCCACGACTGGGTGAGCAACGCTGATGACTATAAAAATAACGCCGCCGGACCGAAACTGACCGCGCATTGGGCCCACGATCAGGCCAGTCCCAAGGACCATACTGACCGAATCAGAAGTAACATGGCGGGAACGGCGTTTCAGGCCACCAGGCTAATGACCCTGATGGCTGTTGATCGGCTGGTCAACTCGGATACCGTACACCCCAATCCTTGCGCGGAGATGCGCGACCTGCTTTCGGCCTCAATTGCCAAGATCGGTCCAAAGAGCGGTATTGGCAGTTGGATCGAGGATTCCCTCATTATCAAGGATGCCCTCGATATCCCACCGAAGATGAAGACCGATGCCCTTCAGGCCAAGAAGGGCTATGGCGATGAACGGTCAAGTCACGAATGCGGGATCGTTGAGCGAACAGTGATCACCGGCGGCAAGAAACTGAAGTATGTGGCGGTAGTGCTGGGTTCTCTGGACGCCCAACAGCAGAAAGACTTCCACAATGTCGTGCAGCGGCTAGATAAAGTTGTCGTCACGATCAATCCGTAGAGATGGCGAAGACATCCTGGGGATTGTGCTGGGCGCATGGTAGCGCGGCTCATCGTCTATCAGGACATCTGGGATTCTGGGAACCACGGCAACAAAGACCTAGAGCGAGTGCGGTATATTATTGATTTCACAATCCAAAATTTACCCGTGTAGGATGGACTGGCGTAGCATTTGAACATAGACCTAAGATCAATGGAGGTCAGATTCCCGTCAGGCGCAAGCAACGCTATATTTTATGAAAAAAATCTTCGAATCAGATGAACAATTAAAAAGACAATCAATGAACAAACAACGCAAGTTTCTTATCACTTTCTTCGTGCTTACTTTCCTTGGGGTCATGCCCCTTTTAAACGTAATAAGTGGCCCCGCTTTCGAGAACCATCCGGGGACATATGTTATGCGCCTGATCGGCACAGGTATGTGCTGGGGAGTTGCAATCTTTTCTTTGATGTCATACTTTCGCGGGCGTCGCTCATCCTGAAAACCAGGGGATCCCCCGCAATGATGTATTCCCCTGTGCTGGCGCAGGTATAAGTCGTAAAGCCTTGGGCGTTGCTACTTGTGCCTTGTGCTTAGTAACAACTATATAAAAAATCATATGGTTATAACATTCATGTAAAAATTACGGTTATGATAATTCAGGTTTTCAAAGAAGCAGTTTTTATTTTAAGCATGCTTATTATAATCGGGCTTTCCGGTTGTCAAAAAGAACTTTCCTGTGAGGGATGTTTAAACACTAATCAGCCACCCACCAATCGCCACCCGGTTGCTAATGCAGGCAACGACACAACCATCATCCTGCCAGGCAACACCATTAACCTTAGTGGCAGTTTATCATTTGATCCAGATAATAATATTACAGGTTATCTGTGGACAAAAATTTCAGGTCCTTCCTCATTTAATATTACCGATGCCAATGTAGTACAAACACCGGTAATTAATTTGGTGCAGGGAGTTTACCTGTTTGAATTAAAGGTGACAGATGCGGCTGCATTGTTTGACAGAGATACGATTAAGGTAACTGTAATGGCATTGAAGCCTCCGGCATGCACAAACTGCAAGATTGTTTTCGTGAGCGATCGCGACGGTAACGCGGAGATCTATTCCTGCAACGCTGATGGGTCAAACATCAATCGGCTTACCAACAACGCCGGGATCGATGACCAGCCTGCATGGTCGCCGGACGGTTCGCGTATCGCGTTCGTCAGTGACCGCACCGGCCATCTTGAGATTTACATCATGAACGCAGATGGATCGAACGTTGTGCGTAGGACATTTTTGGAGAACTATACCCAAAACCCGGCGTGGTCGCCGGATGGTGCAAGGATTGCGTATTCGTCAAATAGTAATGGCAGTGCTAACATCTCGGTGGTCGGTGCTATGAGTGGGTCACCATCGGTACTGTTTGAGGAACCGGGACGAATTGCCGCTCCTTCATGGTCACCGGATGGGACGAAGCTGGCGCTGGTGAGTGACCGGTTCGCTTACGACTTTGTCTACGACATCTTCACAATCGATGCTGATGGTACGAATTTAACGGCTCTCACAGATGACATCTTCGATCAAATCGATTACCTGCATCCCAGCTGGTCGCCTAGTGGTACAAAACTCGCGGTGGCGATCATCAGCGATTGGATTGGCACCAATCAATACAACACTCAGGTCGGCGTCATGAACGGCGACGGTAGTGGGCTCACCACGATCATGTCAGGCGCTGCCCCCCGGACCAGAACTTCGTGGTCGGCTGACGGCACGAGTATCGCATACACATCGCTATTAGGATCCAGGATGGACATCTCATGGGTTTCCTCAGATGGATCTGCATCGGGAACCATCGTGACCAATGGCTGGAATGCCGACTGGCAGCACTAACATTGAATAATTAATTATAGTTTACCGCAACAATATTCATCAGCAAAAATTATTGTAACAGATAAAGGCGGCAAAGTATTAAGAAATAAACCTGCCTTCCGGCTAATGGTGAAGGAAGTTTGAAAGTGGATGTACCTAAACTGTCATCAGAGCTTATCAATATTCATTGTATGTAGATGGAAGAATAATTGATACAAAGCAAATGATACTTAAAAAATAATTAATCACATTTTATAACACTTAAAAAATATAAATCTTGAAAATATTTTTAAATAAAAGCAGCAGGCATGCAATATATCGCACCCTGTTTTGTATGATTTTTTTGACCGCCAGTTTTTTACCTGTAAAAAACAGAAGCGCCTGTTTTGCAGCCTAACAAACCTGCGCAAAACAGTGTAGGTGAAATTATAGGATAGTGATGTAAAAACCTATTGAACAATATCTAAGTTTATATAGAATATCAATTCGATAAGAATAAGTTCGACTTAAATTTTTAATAATTAAACTTTTTACATGAAATCAAAAATTTTACTATTGATAGCTACTATTACTGTAGTTTCATTTGCACATGCACAATTGCCAACTATGTATATGGGGAACAAAAAAATACCTTTTCGCCTGAAGGCAGCAAGAGCCACATCCCGGGGTATTGAAAATACTAAAACGCAAGGCAGAGTTAGCGTAATTCGGGCTTCGTCGCCTATTACCATTGACTATACTAGCAACCTTGTACCTCCATCGGCGAATGACGAAGATTTATTCATATTCGATCAGCAAATGCAAGCACCTACGCCGGGTGGTAATAAGGTTTATGATTTCGGTAATTTGACTTATGAACCAGAAAACACTTTCACTTACCCAATGGTTCCGCTCAGCCATCATACTAATTTCGACAATGGAACTGTGGCGGTGGAGCCTGGAAATGTACTGGATTTTAATGGGCTTCTTGTTGATACACTTTTACTTCCGTATTTTACAAACAGGCTGCTGGGATTGTACCACACAATTGTACAATACACTGCTGCAAAAGCATCATTGAAATCAATTACAGGAGTGGCCACTGATTCCCTGACAATTCCTTACCAAACCGTTGTATTTCCTGAAAAACCTATTGTACAAATTTATCCTACGACCATCAAATCAAAGTGGGTACAGGACAATGGCAAAGACTCCGGACCTACTGTTTTTATAACATTGTCTTCAGAAGGTCTTAAAAATGCTCCCGTTAAAATAGTTCATGAATTCCATCTTGT
>JBDTWP010000273.1:0-9618 GCA_040006615.1 Ferruginibacter sp. | reverse complement strand
ATCGGTTATAGACAGTCAAACTTACCAGTCTGACGTTCGTCTGACCGGTAGATCTGACTGTTTATAACTACCCCTGCCCACGTCCCATGATCTGTTAAAAAGGAAGCATAACCCGCAACCAAAGTCCTGCACCTCCGCCTAAATGACGCGTATACAATAATTCATTCATCAAATTCCATCATTCACCGTTCTACCTCCTCTCCTGCCATCTCTGTACCATACCCTTGATGTTTGAAGCAATACCGATAATATTATGAGCCCTACTCCCAGGTAAAAATGCAAATCCAGTAATTTGTTCTCCCTGAAAATAATAAAAGCCAGAATGATTCCATACACAGGCTCCATATTATAAGCTATGTTTGCCGTAAATGGTGAAATCTTTTTTAATGCATTTAACTGTAAATCGAAACTCAAAACCGTGCAGACGCCTGCCAATAAGAATAGCCATACCCAATCCGCAGTGGTGGGCAGGTAATAAGCGGCAGGGAATTGCAACAGGTAAAATGGCAATAAAATGCTTAATGCGGCTAAGCCTCCCCCCAATTCATATAGTGTTAAAGCAGCGGGGCTGAAGCGAACCAATAATTTCTTATTAAAAATAGGGAAAAGTGAACTTCCGACCGCTGAAATGACTCCAAAAATGATCCCTGTTTTATATTGAGGATGAAAATCGAAAATAATATAAATGCCGGTTATTGCCAGAAGGCCAAGTAAAATTTCCACCAAAACGATCCGTCTTTTAAAGATCAGCGGTTCAAAAAAGGCAGTAAAGAACCCGGAGGCGGAAAAGCAAACTACGGCTATCGAAACATTTCCATACTTGACACTTCCGTAAAAAGTCACCCAATGCACGGCAACTACGAATCCTACCCCAAATATTTTCAAACTCTCTGTCAAAGGGATCCGGCGAAATAGTTTCTTAAAATGCAGCAAACTCCCTAATATTATAACGGAAATTAGTAACCTGTACCAAACCAGCAGCCCTTCGTTAAGTCCGATGAGTTTTCCAAGTATTGCTGTGAATCCGGCTAAAAAAACAGCAATATGCAATTGAATAAAAGCTTTACGCATCAGCAACAAAGATATGGAGAAGGTTTTCGGTTTTCGGTTTGGGGTTTTGGGTTTTCGGTTTAGAGTTTACTGTTTGGGGTTTCAGTTCGAAATGTAGAGAATATAAGACGTTGTGTAGTGACTGGCAGCAAAAATGGGAAACTGATAATCTTACCGTAGGCTGAAAACAATAAACAGTAAACGAAAAACCACAAACTGAAAACGGTAAACAGTAAACAGTAAACAGTAAACGGTAAACCGAAAACCGAAAACTTCTCCCTCTACCAAAAAAATCATAAAATAATATAAACTATCTGCTACAAACCACAAACTAATTATATTTGCCGACTTATAACCAACAACTATATGACTTTCAAACGTATCAACAACATTACGGGGTGGATAGTGTGCCTGATTGCCTGCGCAGTTTATATTATGACAATGGAGGCTACCGGCAGTTTTTGGGATTGTGGCGAATTTGCTTCCAGCGCATATAAATTACAAATTCCTCATCCGCCGGGTGCACCTCTTTTTGTGTTGATCGGCCGGTTATTTATGGTTCCTTTTGATCCCCAGCATGCAGCTACGGGGGTTAACCTCATGAGTGCCTTATCCAGCGGATTCACAATCCTGTTTTTATTCTGGAGCATTACTCATTTTGCCAAAAAATTAGTTAGAAACGGCAGTAATGAATTAAACGGCGAACAATTATTTGCAGTAATGGCTGCCGGTGCGGTCGGGGCACTTGCCTATACTTTTTCTGATTCATTCTGGTATAGCGCCGTAGAAGGTGAAGTGTATGCATTATCATCATTCTTCACCGCGATCGTATTTTGGGCAATGCTTAAATGGGAAGATTCAGTAACGGAGGAAAACAAAAGAGGAATAACCGGTCATTTTACCAGTGCAGACAGGTGGCTGATCCTCATATTTTACCTGATGGGCCTGTCTATTGGTGTTCATTTACTCAATTTACTTACCATCCCGGCGATGGTAATGATCTATTATTATAAACGATATAAAGTAACTAACTGGGGCGTGGTATTTGCATTTCTGACCGGTTGCCTGATAACCGGCTTTATTCAAAAAGCGGTAATTCAATGGGCCATTAAGGGGGCGGGTAATTTTGATATCCTGTTTGTGAATGATTTTGGAATGCCGTTCTTCAGCGGCTTTGCTTTTTTCTTTATCCTTATCGGCGTGGTGATATATTTCGGACTTCGTATTGCTACCAGGAAAAACTGGAATTTCCTTAGATTGGGACTTTGGAGTTTTGCGTTTATGTTGCTGGGATATTCCACCTATTTCACCACCCTCATTCGTTCCAACGCAGACCCGTCTTTAGATATGTTTAATGTAGACAATCCTGTTAACCTGGTAGGTTACCTGAACAGGGAACAGTATGGAGACTGGCCGATATTAAAGGGGCACGACTTTACAGCCGGTAATGTGGCAGGTGAAGACTACGAACCGGAATATATTATGGAAGATACCTATATAAAAGGTAAAGATAAATATGAACAAAAAGGTAAAAAACAGGAAGTAGTTTATCAACCCCAGGATCTGCATTTCTTTCCGAGGATGTGGGACCCCAGTAATGACCAGCGCCACGCCGATTATTATGCCGCTTTCGCACAGATAGATAAAGATCCTAAAACCGGCCTGTGGAGCAACAAACCCACTATGGGCGATAATATTAGCTTTTTTATGCAATACCAGCTTGGCTGGATGTACTTCAGGTATTTTATGTGGAATTTTGCAGGTAAGCAGGATGATGTACAAGGTATAGACCTGGTTAATGTGAGAGATGGGAACTGGAAAACCGGTATTCCTTTCTGGGACAACGCACGCCTGGGCAACCAGAAATATTTGCCTGACAGTATGAAGCATAACAAGGCGAATAATTCACTATTCGCATTGCCCCTGATACTGGGGATTTTGGGTATGGTATTTCATTACCAGAAAAATAAAAGGGAAAGCCTGGTTGTAGGCCTGCTATTCTTCTTTACGGGCCTGGCCATTGTTTTTTACCTTAATATGGCAGGCCCCCAGCCTCGTGAGCGTGATTATGCATTTGTGGGATCCTTTTATGCTTTTGCCATCTGGATCGGCCTTGGCGTATTATATATAAAGGAATTGCTTACCAAATTCATGAAAAGCGGCATAGCCAATTTTGCGGCAGCAGGTCTATGTGTATTGGCTGTACCGGTATTAATGGCCAGCCAGGAATGGGATGACCATGACCGGGGTAAGAAAGTTTTGGCCAGGGACCTAGCAATTGATTACCTGGAAAGTTGTGCACCCAATGCCATCGTGATCTCTTTTGGTGATAACGACACTTATCCTTTGTGGTATGCGCAGGAAGTGGAAGGCGTAAGAAGAGATATACGTGTTATAAACTCAAGTTTGCTGGGCACTGATTGGTATATCAACCAGTTGAGGTATAAAGTAAATAGCAGCGCCCCAACCGATGTCATACTTTCAGAAGAGCAGATCCAGGGAAGTACGAGGGACCAATCGGTATTTAATCAACGTAGCACAATTGCCGACAGACCGATGGATCTTTACACTATGATAAAGAGTTATATTGGCAGTGATGATAAAGATAAAGTGCTTGAAGGCAGGGATAATAGTATTATCAATACTTTTCCCACCAAAAAAGTAACCGTTCCTGTTGATGTTAACCTGGTGAGGCAGAACGGAACTGTTGCTGCCGGTGACAGCGTTTTAAGTCAATTGTCATTTGAAATTCCGAAAAATTACCTGTTTAAAGGTGACCTGGCAATCCTTTCAATCATTGCCGGTAATAAATGGAAGCGACCCATCTATTTTACCTCAGAATACCGGGAGCTTGGTTTTGGCCAATACCTTCGCCAGGATGGCCTTACCAACAGGCTGGTACCCGTGGCCAACAGCCCGGTAAATAAGGACTGGGTATACGATAAAATGACAACCAAATTTGTATTTGGTAATGCCAATGTACCGGGAGTTTATTTTGACGAGGAAAACCGGAGGCATCTAAACAGTATCCGCCTTGCTTATGCTGAGGCAGCAGGTAACCTGGCTGAACACAATAAAAAAGATGAAGCAAAGAAAATGCTGCAGAAAGTGGATAAAGGTATGCTGGACGAAAATTTCCCTTACGGTATGGTTTCACGGTATCAGCAACATAATTATATTTCCCTGCAATTCCTGGAAGCCTGTTATAAGGCAGGCGATACCATATTGGCGCAAAAAGTTAGCCGAAGTGTAAAGAAAGACCTGGAACAACAGGTAAATTACTATGCCAATTTAAGCGAAGCAAGACAGGAGTATTTCAGAAGTGATAACGAGCAGGCAACTAACTTCCTAAGGGTGATGCAGCAAATAGAGGGAATGTATAAAAATCCTTTGCCCAAAGCTACTGAAATTCCGGGCACTATTAACAATGTGCCGGGAGCACCCGCCGCAAAAAAAACCGATAGCCCCAAAAAATAGGCGATCATTTCGGGATAAGAAAATCCTTTTGCCAGGAGCAGGGGGATTTTTTATTTAACGAAAGAACCAATTGTTAACTAAAATATTTATTAAATTGCAGTTAGCCGAAAGACGACCGACCAACGACCAACGATATTGATGCGCTCAGTTTGCCGGTTGCCGGAGACAGGCAATTATTTTTTATGAAAGGGTACAACTTCTCCAGATTCGATCCTGCTCAAAGTGGCAAAACACATTTTGAAAAATTACTGGATATTTTCATGCAACTCCTTACTTATACCAACGGGGATGTTGGCGAAACAATGCGGTGGATGAATGAACTGGATAAAGAATATAATCTTACCCAAAACGATTATAGCATGGGTGATTTCTACGAAGATCTGAAGGATAAAGGGTATATTGATGAGAAAAAGGGAAATGGTGAAATAAAAATTACTCCCAAGACAGAACAGGGTATCCGGAAGAAAAGCCTGGAAGAAATATTTGGTAAATTAAAAAAGACGAAACAAGGCAACCACGATACATTTAAGCCTGGCGGAGGAGATGAGATCAGTCCCGAGACAAGGCCCTTTCAGTTTGGTGATGCTGTTGAGCAAATTGATTTCACGTCTTCCATCCGCAATGCACAGATCAATCATGGCGTAGAAAGTTTCCGGTTATATGAAGACGACCTGGAGATAAGGGAAACTGATTTTAAATCGCAAACCTCCACTGTGCTGATGATCGACATCAGCCACTCAATGATCTTATATGGCGAAGACAGGATAACACCGGCCAAAAAAGTGGCCATGGCATTAAGTGAGCTGATACAAACCAAGTATCCAAAAGACACATTGGATATCGTGGTATTTGGTAACGATGCATGGACTATTGAAATAAAAGACCTGCCTTACCTGCAGGTAGGCCCTTATCATACCAATACAGTAGGCGGGTTGGAACTTGCGATGGATCTGCTGCGAAAAAGAAGAAATCCCAACAAGCAGATCTTTATGATAACCGATGGCAAACCAACATGTCTTAAGGTGGGTAAACGATATTATAAAAACAGTTTTGGTGTGGACAGAAAAATATTGAACCGCTGCATGAGCCTCGCCACACAATGCAAAAAATTGAAAATACCGATCACTACTTTTATGATCGCCAGTGACCCCTACCTGCAAAAATTTGTGACCGAATTTACAGAAACCAATAACGGGAAGGCTTTCTTTGCATCGCTGGACAGGCTGGGGGCGTTTATATTTAAAGATTTTGAAAGTGGTAAGCGGAAGACGGTGTATTGATGTTTTGCAGTAAATTATATTTTGGTCTTACACAAAATTTATCAAAGTCACCATTTCACAAAAAGAGTTTAGTATTTTCCAAAAATATACCACTACGCATCACCTTCTGTCCGCCGATACCCTGGTTGCATCAACTGCCATTGAAAACGAAAGGGTTCTGCTGACAGATAATTCAGACAATTTTCTTTTTATTAAAGAATTGCAATTGTTCGAACAAAACAAATAGTTATTCATTTTACAATCCGATTATGACTTCAAATACTATCACCACACTTGGGCAATTAAAAAAGAACGGCTACGTTTCTAAAAGTATCAAAGACGAGCTCCGTGAAAACCTGATTAAAAAAATCAAAGCGAAAGGAAATGCCTTCCCGGGAATATTGGGCTACGAAGATTCGGTGATACCTGATACGGAAAGAGCATTGTTATCGCGCCATAATATTTTGTTTTTAGGCTTGCGTGGGCAGGCCAAAACCCGGATGGCAAGGCTGATGACTCAATTGCTGGATGAATACATTCCCGTAGTAGCAGGTAGTGAGATCAATGATGACCCTTTGAAACCTATTTCCAGGTATGCTTTTGACCTGATTGAAAGACTTGGTGATGAAACACCCGTTACCTGGCTGCACCGCAGCCAGCGCTATGGTGAAAAATTAGCGACCCCTGATGTAAGTGTAGCCGACCTGATCGGGGATATTGATCCCATTAAAGCCGCGAATTTAAAATTAAGTTTTGCTGATGAAAGGGTTTTGCACTATGGCATTATTCCCCGAAGTAACCGCAGCATCTTCGTGATCAACGAATTGCCGGATCTGCAGGCGAGGATACAGGTATCGCTGTTTAATATCCTGGAAGAAGGTGACCTCCAGATACGCGGATTTAAATTGCGTTTACCATTAGACGTGATGTTTGTATTTACCGCCAACCCGGAGGATTATACCAACAGGGGAAGTATTGTAACCCCATTGAAAGACCGGATCGAAAGCCAGATACTGACACATTATCCGAAAACGATTGAAACATCGCTTGCAATTACTGAACAGGAGGCACATATTTACGAAGAACAGTTGAAGCGGGTAAAGGTAAGCGACCTGGTAAAGCGCCTGGTAGAACAGGTTTCTTTTGAAGCAAGAGGCAGTGAATTAGTGGATAAGAAAAGTGGTGTAAGCGCGAGGCTTACCATTGCAGCCTATGAAAATGCGGTGAGTGCCGCGGAACGGAGGGCCATCATCAACGATGAACAACAAACACAGGTTTGGATCAGCGACCTGGTAGGCATTATCCCTTCCATTACCGGTAAAATAGAACTGGTATATGAAGGCGAGCAGGAGGGCCCCTACCAGGTAGCATTTAATTTACTGGAGAAGGCTACCCGTACAATATTCAGTCAATACTTTCCTAACCCCGATACCCTCAAAAAGAAAAGAGTGAAGGAATCCGCTGTTGATGACAATCCGTATAAATCCATCACACGCTGGTTCGATAGTGGTAATCATCTTGATGTGTTTTTTGAAACAAAAGATGCTGATAAAGTGCAACTTTTGTATAAAGTGGATGGATTGCATGCAATTGTAAAAAAATATTATAAAGCAGCCAATGATAAAGAAAATGCGTTGCTGATGGAATTTGTATTGCATGGCCTTGCAGCTTTCTCACTCATCAGCAAAAAAGTATTGGATGGAAAAATTGAGTTTAAAGACCTGATGGGAAGCATGTTCAATATGGGTGCCCAGTCCTTTACGGAAGAAGATTTTAATGAAAATGATTTTAATTAGAAATATTAATTAAAAAGTTGTCCGACCCTTTAAAGGCTGGATACCTTTTAAATAATATTAACCTCTCTTTCCAGCACTACTCCAAATTTTTCACGAACACTTGTTATTACCCGTTCGCTTAGGAAATAAATTTCTTCGCCCTTTGCATTGCCATAGTTTACCAATACCAATGCCTGCTTTGTATGACATCCTGCATCACCTTTACGATAGCCTTTCCATCCACATTGCTCTATTAGCCAGCCGGCAGCCAATTTTACATGGCCATTCTGAAGTTTATAACCAACTATTCCGGGGAAATCATTTTTTAATAATTCAAAACTTTCCATCCCTATTTCAGGGTTTTTAAAAAAACTGCCCGCGTTCCCGATTTCAGCAGGATCGGGTAGTTTGCTGCTACGTATATGAACCACCGCCCTGGAGATCGCCTGTATACTTAATTCCTTTACACCCATTGCCTCCATTTCCTGTTCAATAGCCCCATATGATGTATTGAACACAGGTATTTTATTAAGACGGATAGTAACATTCATAATAACGAATTCATTCTTAAACTTTCGTTTAAAAATACTTTCCCTGTAACCAAATTCACAATCACCCAGGTTAAATGAAACCATTCTTCTTTCTTCCAGGTGAAAAGCTTCCAGCTCAAAAAACACATCCTTTATCTCAACACCGTAAGCGCCGATATTCTGCATGGGTGATGCCCCGGTATTGCCTGGTATCAGTGAAAGGTTCTCTATACCTGCCCAGTTATTATCGATGCAATGAACAACCAACCTGTGCCAGTTAACGCCTGCCCCTGCCTTAACATATACGTACGCATGATCTTCCCTTATTTTTTCAATGCCATTTATCTCATTTTTTAAAACCAATCCATCAAAGTTTTTGGTAAATAAGATATTGCTACCGCCACCGAGAATAAGCGTAGACGGTTGTTGTTGGATGGCGGATGGTTGGTTAAATGCGAGGTATGCCGTCAATTCATCAACTGTCCTGAAACTGGCAAAATACCGGGCAGTAGCTTCAATGCCAAATGTATTATACTTTTTAAGAGAAAAATTTTCTTTGAACATTGTAAATGTGAAAATGTGAAAATTAACAGGGCACAATCATTAAAAGAAAGATATTAAATCATTCTCTCGTTATGAGCTTCATCCCTTGCCGGCAAATTTCACCCCTATGAGGTTTGTTTTATTGTGAATTGTCATTATTTATCATTTCCTGTCATTTTTTCTTTTTTCAGGGCTTTACCCTTTGCTGTCATATTACGCCCTTAGCGAGGTGAACAGTCCGATTATTTTATAAGTATATTAAATTCAATTGCACTAATTATTACGAAGATACCTATTTGTCTACCCATTGGTCATCACGCGACACTCATTCCATAAAAATCAGCAAATTAGCAAATAAGCCCATTGATTAATGGCACCAGGCTTTTAAACCCTCAGCTAACATCATTTTCACATTTTCACATTCTAACATTTTCACATTCTAACATTTTCACATTTTCACATTTTCACATTTTCACATTTTCACATTTTCACATTTTCACATTAATTAGCATCCACATCCGCAATCATCACTACACTCCTGAATTGCTTTTCCGACAGTACCAGGTTAAAGTGGTTCCTGATCACTTCCTTGCACCTTTGAATTAGTTTCATATCCAATGGCAGTTTAATTAATAATTCCATCAGGAATTGATTTCGAATCCTTGCTACTACCGGGGCTGCAGGCCCTATCACAAAATTATTCAGCTCTTTTTTTAAGGCAAGGCCTAATTTATGGGCCGCCTCTTCCACTACTTCTTTCACCTTATGTTTTAAAGTGATCTCAATTATCCTGCTGAAGGGAGGATAAAAAAACTGTTGCCGGTTTTCGATTTCAATGGCATACATTTTTTTATAATCATGCTGCTGCACACATTGCAATACAGGATGATTCACCTGGGTTGCCTGTATCAACACTTTACCCTGTTCATCTTTTCTTCCAGCCCTTCCGCTCACCTGCTCCATTAGCTGAAAGGCTCTTTCGTT
>JBDTWP010000272.1:0-9630 GCA_040006615.1 Ferruginibacter sp. | reverse complement strand
AACATCCAATAGATGAGTGCTGTAGGCACGGCGCATTTTTGATTAACCTTTATATAGACCAGGCCAATGGCTCTCAATTCAATGGCTAGTCTGTCAACGTACTAAAATCCGTTGTTATAATATTTGTTGGGCCTGCGGCTATAAAGAATTAGGCAAAATCCTTAAGTTAACGGTTATGTTGTCCCTACCAACCAAAGCTTGGCCGTGGTTTGTGTCCTCGAAACCTTTTACATATAGACACACAAACCACCTGTTGCCGCGACAATTATGCAGACACCATTCATAATCTCTTGAAAACCATTGAAAAGTATATTGACTTTTCTACAGCAATACTGCCCGGCAAATCCCAAATGAACATGAGCCGGTGTAGGCCAGGTCGGAATTGAATTGCCACAGGCTTTAGCCTGTGGATAATGTAAAATGCGATAAACGACGGCTTTAGCCGAATTAAATTTAAACATTTTCCTGATTGGTTTGGCTAAAGCCAAAAACGAATAAATTTCTTCCCCTGCTAAAACTGTAGGCAATTTATTAAACCACTTCCGACCAATGGGTGTATACTACTTTGTTGCGCCCACGGAACAGGATGAATTTTGAATACACCCGGCAGCCCATTGCCTGTTCCGGCTAAAAATAAAACCTGTATCTTTAATTATTGAAGCCATTAGAGGATACAGCTTAAAAATAATATCAATAGTTGCATCATTTTATGTACTATCGCTGAAACATGTATGAATTATATTCTTAGATTTAGTGCAATTTTTACGCTATTGTTTGTATTACCCGGAATAATTACCCAGGGCAAAACTGCTCCGCCGATTTTTGATAAAGCCCGTTTTTATACTGCTATGTCAAAAGCTAATGTAGATGAAATTGATTACGTATTAGCGCAGTTGAAGGAAAGCCTCATTCCGGAAAAAACGGCCTACGAAGGAGTATTAATGATGAAAAAGGCCGGACTGTTAACCAAAGCAAAAGAAAAATTAAGCCTTTTTAAATCCGGCCGTGAAAAACTGGAAGCAGCAATAAATAATGATGATGGGAATGTAGAATATCATTTTCTTCGGCTGATTATCCAGGAAAAAGCACCCAAAATTGTCAAATACCGGAGTAACCTTAAAAGGGATACTGAAATGGTAACCACATTGTTCAAAAAACTTCCCCCTGTCGTTCAACAAGCTGTAAGGGATTATAGCAAAAAATCAGCATTCTTGAAACCGGCAGATTTATAATTTTGTATCCAATGAGTAAAAAGATTCTGGTTATCTATTATACCCAATCAGGTCAGTTAGGAAACATTATTGAAAACTTTACTTCTCCGCTTGTAAAAGAAGGTAATACGGTAGAAAAAGTTCTCGTTCAACCATTAAAGCCCTACCCGTTTCCCTGGTCAGGTAAAAGTTTTTTTGAACAGATGCCCGATTCCGTTTTACAGGTACCCACTGAACTTCTGCCCTTTAGTTTAACTGAAACCAGGTATGACCTGGTCATAATCGGTTACCAGGCATGGTTCCTTTCGCCATCCATTCCGGTTAATTCCATACTGCATTATCCGGCAATTAAGGAGATATTGAAAAACACGCCTGTTGTAACAATTACCGGCGCAAGAAATATGTGGATCAGCGCAATGGAAAATATTAAACAAATATTGAAAAAAACCGGGGCCAACCTGGTGGGCAATATCGTACTGGTAGATAAGCATCATAATTTCATAAGCTTCGTAACCATCCTTTACTGGATGTTTACCGCCAAAAAAGACCGGTACCTCGGTATATTTCCAACACCGGGTGTATCTGGCGAGGATATTGCTAACGCTGATAAATACGGCTTTATCGTTGAAAAATATTTGCAGACCGGGAATTGGGAAGGTATGCAACAAGAATTGGTGCAAGAGAAAGCGTTAGAAGTAAAGTACAATTTAATGTTCATAGAATCCAAAGCAAAACGCATATTTGGAATATGGGCCAACTTCATTGTAAAAAGAAAAAAAAGAACAGCCTGGCTTGTTGCATTCAAATATTATCTTTTAATTGCACTATTTATAGCAGCCCCGATCCTATTGACAGTAGATGCCATATTTTTCAAACCATTCTTGTCTGGGCGTATAAAGAAACAAAAACAATATTATTCAGATGTCAAATAATTCTTGAACAAATGTCGCTTAAACCGGTTTATATTACTAACACTGCCGTATTTTTTCCTAACGAACCTGTACCCAATGATGAAATGGAGGAGTTTCTAGGGTACATTGACAAAAAGCCTTCCAAATCAAAAAGAATAGTTTTAAGAAATAATGGCATCATTAACAGGTTTTATGCCCTTACCAAAGAAGGTTTACCAACTCATACCAACGCAGAGATGACGGCGCTGGCCACTAGGGCCTTGTTTGGCAATGATACCGGGAAGTTAAAAACCATAGAATTACTTTCCTGCGGAACCTCCACTCCCGACCAGATGATACCATCCCATGCAGTCATGGTGCATGGTCTTTTACCTGAAACAAACGCGATAGAAGTAGTATCTCCCTCGGGTGTATGTTGCGCAGGTATGCATGCTTTTAAATATGCCTGGCTATCTATTAAAGCAGGAGATATTCACCAGGCGGTTGCCACAGGATCTGAAAGATTTTCCACTTCACTTGTTGCAGGAATTTTTGAAGAGGAAGCTCAAAAATTAAAAGCGCTGGAAGCCAATCCCTACATTGGGTTTGAAAAAGAATTTTTGAGGTGGATGTTATCAGATGGCGCCTCGGCATTTTTGATGTCGGATACACCGAATGAAACCGGGTTGAGCCTGCGAATAGAATGGATCGAAGGGGTATCGTATGCAAATGAGAAAGAAGCGTGCATGTATATGGGTGCTGAAAAGCTGAAAGACGGTACACTGAAAGGTTACCTGGAATTTACGGCAGACGAGATTTCCAACAAATCGGTGCTGAGTATTAAACAGGATGTAAAATTACTCAGCGAAAATATTGTACCCCTTGGTGGCCTTGGATTGAAAGAAGCCCTGGAAAAGCACGGTATAAGATCAGCTGAAGTCGATTATTTTTTACCGCATATGTCGAGTGAATTTTTTAAGGAGAAAATCTTTTTGAAGTTAACCGAAAACGGAACCGCTATCCCTTACGAAAAATGGTTTGTTAACCTCACGACCCTGGGAAATGTAGGCGCTGCATCCGTTTACATGATGGTGGATGAATTATTCCATAGCGGAAAACTTAAAAAAGGCGATAAAATATTATTACTCGTTCCTGAAAGCGCCAGGTTTTCTTATATGTACAGTCTGCTCACAGTGTGCTGATGAAAAGGCAGCCCTCACCACCTTGGAATCACCTGGTGAATTAAGATCCTGGAAGCCCCCGTTTGAAACAGTCTGTAATTTCGGTAGGGGCCGGGGAAAAATGAAATATTCGGACACATCCCCTTTAAAGGCCCGTGGCTGCAATTGGGGGAAAATAAATATTATGAAACAAATTAACGCCGCCAAATACCTTTGGCTACTCCAGATGTCGGGTTGGTTAATCCTTCTTGTTTTGTGGTACCTGGTTACAAACTTCGGTTTGATCAATATTCATGTAATGCCTACACCTCAAAAAACCTGGCGCTCATTTATTGAAATGAAAAAGGATGATAATTTAATTACAAATATCCTTTTTTCAGTCCGCATAAATGTTGTTGGATACCTGAAATGTATTTTTGCAGCGCTCGTAGTTGGATTCGCTATCGGGCTGTATCCCAAAGTGAGGAAGATGTTTAGCCAGCAGGTGAATGCCCTGAGGTTTGTACCGATTACCGCGCTTATGGGAATATTTATTGCCATAAGCGGCTTAACTATCGTAACAAAAATTAATTTCCTGGCTTTTGGTATTTGGGTCTACCTGGTACCCGTGGTAGTGCAGCGTATTGATGAAGTAAACAATACACATCTTCAAATGATGAAGACTCTTGGAGCCACTTTTTGGCAAACGGTACGTTATGTAACCTGGAGGTCGGTTATTGCTAGGCTGTCAGACGATATTAGGATATTGGTCGGCATCAGCTGGACCTATATTATTGTTGCTGAACTTGCCGGCATACAGGGGGGATTGGGTAGTCTTATTTTCCTGGGTGAAAGGCAAAGTAATGTTGGAAAAGTATACGCTGTAATTTTTATCATTGTTGCCATCGGGATTATCCAGGATGCACTGTTCAAATTAATTGACAAGTTATTATTTAGATTTAAATATCAATAAATGGCGAAAGCTCCATCATTAACGCAGCAACAAGACACCGGTTTACACTCGCCACCATCTGTGCTTGAGTTACGGGGAATTCACCAAACCTATTTTGATAATAAAACCAAAAAAGATTTTGTTGTATTCGACAACTTTAATCTTGCAGTAGAAGATCACCCGGACATGGGACAATTTATTGTGATCATGGGGAAATCAGGCTGTGGAAAATCCACCCTTCTCCGATATTGGACGGGGCTTCAGAAGCCTACTTCCGGTCAGGTATTTGTGGGAGGAAATCCACTCACTGAAAACCAAAGCATGCCAATGGTTTTCCAGCAATATTCTTCCCTGGAGTGGTTCTCCGTATTGGAAAACGTTGCCCTGCCACTTACATTAAAAGGCGTAGCAAAAAAAGAGGCGCAGGAACAGGCAATGGAAATGATAAAGGTGGTTGGCCTTGAAGGTCATGAAAATAAGTTTGCAAAGATACCGCAGCTCTCCGGCGGTCAACTACAGCGTGTTGCTATTGCTCGTAGTCTTGTGGCAAATCCCAATATGCTGTTACTGGATGAACCTTATGGCGCATTAGATGGTTTTACCCGGGCTAAAATGCAATTCTTCCTGCTGGATCTCTTTCAGAAAAGTGAACTGGCGAGTTTGAATCCTACGGTAGTACTGGTTACCCATGATCCGAGGGAAGCTGTTTTATTAGGCAATGATATATATATTATGGATGCTGATCCGGGACGCATAATAAAACATATTAAGCCGGATCTGCCCGATCACCGCGATAAGTCAATCAGGAAAGAACCCCGTTTTATTGAGATAGTGTCTTATATCGAAGATGTAATGGAAGGCGCCATCCAATAAGAATAAATTACCAATTGCCAATTGCCCATTGCTCATTGCTCATTCATCTTTCACCATATGTCCAAAAAGAAAATTGACTTCTCATTAACCTTGCAAAAATGTGAAAAAATAGTAAAAGAAATGGGTTTAATTATACATTATACCCATAATCTTGATCCGTTTTTCAAAGGCGACCTTGATGGCAAAAGAATATTTATCGGGTATCATTTGGGAGTAGAAGAAAAGCTGTTCAATTTATTACATTTGGCAGGTCATAGCATTCAATGGAATATTGATGATTTGCTTCGTAATTTAGGTTCAGAGTTGTACCTGCACCCTGATGATAAATTATTAAAAAAATTGCAAACCTATGAATGGCAGGCAAACTGTTATGGCCTTTCCATATTGCATAAAGCGGGAATATTTGACCTTGATAATTGGCTGTCTCAGAAGTATATCCTGGACATGCTTTATTTAACTCATTTCTACAAAACAGGCAAAAAATTAAAGCATATAACCTCCTTAGCTAAAGCCTACCCTTTTAAAAGAGAATTGTCGATAATCTCCCTCCCCTCCTTTGTCCCCGCAGCAGGTGACAGGACACGCAATGGAATTGTAATAAATTTCGATTCATAAACCCGTGTCCAGCCCGAAGTCACCAGAATGGCGCCCAGGGTTGCCAACCTTTCAAAGGTTGGCAACCCTTAAGAATGCTGAAGGATCAATAGTGCCCGCGGTTCAAACCTTTCAAAGGTTACCAACCCTTAAGATTCGTGAATGATCAATAGTCAAAATAAAATCCTAATTATCAGGAATAGCTGCCCCCTTTGCAATCCATTCTTTTATTTTCGCAACAAATTCTTCGTGGCTTAACGGTGGCCTCGATCCATAAGTAAAGCTATGTTTTACCAAACTGTCATCTTCCACATGCTTTATAAATTCTCCCATTGTCTTGAAACCTGTAGATTTCATATCCTTAAAAGTTGTAGCCAATTCCTTCGCGCTTTTGCCTTCAAAAACCATCCTCCGGGTAGCTGGCGGAAGCCGCCAGTTTGGATGTCCCGGAGGCATATGATCCCCGGCGATGTCTGTATCCTGGTGGCAGTTTTTGCATTTCATCGCATATAAACCGTTCCCATCCTGTCCACGTTTAACTCCCTGTGCATGCAAATGGCTATCATCTCCCTGTAGTGGCACATCACCAGCCGGGTGGCAGTTCATACACCTCGGACTCATGAATACAGTATATGCTTCATTAAAAGCAGCTTTGGATTCTTCTGCCTGTTGGTCCTTTCCCGTCAATTCGTTATTCAATTTTTTACCGGCTTCAACAATGAAAGTACCATTGGGATTAACCGATTGTTTGTTTGAAAGAGGCATAGTTAATGCAGACAGAAATGCCACCGATAATGCAAGGTAGATGGCAAGTTTCAGTTTCTGGTTCCGGGAAGTTTTTATCTTTTCCATAATGATTCACTTTTAATTTGTTCTAAACTGGCCCTTACTTTATTAATCAATTAATCAGGGTGAATTTTGCAAAAGCGCACGCAACAATATTTTCCGGTAGGATCCGTTTTCCAAACGCATCAGGCATCTGCACATTTCAAAAGATCAATCAGTGGACTCTTAATGTTCCCATGCACCCCGGTATTTAATATAACCGGTAAGTCACCCTGCAACAAGTTTCTTTCTTATGTTCTCAATTTGGCCGCTGTATGAATGGCTTTTCGTATCCGTTGGTATGTGCCGCAACGACAAATATTGCCCGACATTCCATCGTCAATATCCTGGTCTGTGGGGTTGGGTTTGTCTCTCAACAATATAGCCGCCGCCATTATCTGTCCCGACTGGCAATAACCGCATTGGGGCACATCTTCCTGTATCCAGGCCTGCTCCAATGGTTTGCTTAGTTTAACATCCAATCCTTCGATAGTAATTATTTCCTTTCCGACAGCCCTTGAAACCGGGGCTATACAGGACCGAATCCCATTACCATCAAGGTGTATCATACAGGCACCGCATTGGGCAGCACCGCAACCGAATTTGGTACCGGTTAAACCAAGTGTGTCTCTCAATACCCAAAGTATAGGAGTCGATGGATCCACCTCAACCTGGTAATCCTTACCATTTACTTTTAAGTTTATCATACGCTGAAACTTTTTATTATTAAGTCAATTAAATCATAAATGGTAAATGGTCCCCGGGTTGCCAACCTTTCAAAGGTTGGCAACCCTTAAGAATCGTGAATGGTGGCTGCTGAATATCCAAAGTAGCGATTGCCTTCCATATTTTGCCCCACTTTATCCCCCTCACAACCAACCATAATTCTCTTCATTTACTCATCACTCATTCATCCCTTCATCACCATGTCCTGCAGAGCGAAAGGCAATTTACGAATACGCCTGCCTGTGAGCATAAAGAGTGCATTTGCGACCGCCGGGGCAATGGGCGGAACACCGGGTTCCCCTACTCCCCCCATTTTTTCCGTACTGGGAATAATATGAACTTCTACCTCTGGCATTTCATTCATGCGCAGCATCTTGTAATCAAAAAAGTTCCGTTGCTTAACACGGCCCTTTTCAAAACTTATCTCCCCATACAGCGCGGCAGTAAGGCCAAATACAACACCACCTTCTATCTGCGCCCTGATCGTTTCGGGATTCACCACGGGCCCGCAATCTATCACCGACACAACCTTATGAACTTTTACCATGCCCGTCTTTGGAATTGATACTTCTGCCACATGGGCCACATAACTTCCGAAGGATTCGTGCACGGCGATGCCCCTTGCATGCCCTGCTGGTAATGGCTTACCCCAACCTGATTTCTCTGCTGCCATTACAAGTACACCTTTATGCCTGGGATGTTTGCCAAGCAGGCTAAGCCGGTACTCGTAAGGGTCTTTCCCCGCCGCATGAGCCAATGCATCAATAAAAGTTTCCGTAACAAATGCATTACCTGAATGTCCTACCGATCTCCACCACAAAGTAGGTACACCGGCAGGTGCTATGTTCCAGTTCACCTGCATATTGGGCACTTCATAGGCCATGTCAGCCGATCCTTCTACTGCTGTGGCATCCACTCCATCCCTCACGATCATGGCTTCCATCACTGTGCCGATTATAAATGATTGGCAGACAATATGCTGTTCCCAGAACAGTGGTTTGCCGGATGCATCAATACCGGCATTGATTACATGATGCGCCGCCGGGCGATAATACCCGCCACGAATATCATCCTCGCGTGTCCAGACCACCTTTACCGGCGCCATTATTGCTTTTGATACCTGCACGGCTTCCCGCACAAAATGACAGTCGGGCACACCACGTCTCCCGAATCCACCGCCCAATAGCGTGGTATGCAATTTAACCTGCCCGGGTTTCAATCCGGTGATCTGTACTGCATTCATGAACTCCATTGTCTGAAACTGTGTACCTACCCATATTTCACAACTATCCGCTTTTACGTCCGCGACACAGTTCAAAGGTTCCATTGGCGCGTGTGCGAGATATGGCAACTCGTAGGTGGCATCAATTGTTTTTATCGCCCCGGATTTTGATGCCGGAACATCTCCCTCCTTTCTTGCGGATATGCCTGGTTCTTTAGCAAGGTCTGCATATTGCTTTCGCTGCTCAGTGCTGTCCAAATCAGCCAGCGCACCGGGGTCCCACTCTATCTCCAATGCTTCACGGCCCAGTTTGGCGGGCCAGAAACCCTCGGCAACTACCGCAATACCACGTTCGATCTCCACCACATGTTTTACACCGGGGATAGCTTTTGCTTTGTCCGCATTAAAACTTTTTACCTTGCCACCAAAAACAGGTGGCCTTGCAACAAGAGCGGTTAATAATCCCGGAACTTTCACATCCAGGCCAAAAACACCGGTGCCATTTATTTTTTCAGGAGTGTCTAATCTTTTTACAGGCTTGCCTATGATCTTGAAATCTTTGGGATCCTTCAATGGTACGTCCTTCGGGGCTTTTATCGCCGAGGCTTTTTCTACCAGTTCACTGTATTGCAAACTACGACCAGTTGACGCATGGAGGACTTTACTATTTTCTGTTTTGCAGGTGGATGGATCCACCGCCCATGTTTGGGCTGCGGCCGCTATCAACATAGCCCTTGCCGAAGCACCCACCTTGCGAAGCCGGTCATACTCCGACAAAGTACTTGTACTGCCACCGGTTGCCTGCATTCCAAAGCCTAAATGATTATATGCGGGATCTACAGGGGCCGATTCAAAACGGACCTTGCTCCAGTCTGCATCCAGTTCCTCAGCTATCATCATTGGAAGAGAAGTATATGCACCCTGACCCATTTCGGAATGATTGCAAATGATAGTAATAATATCATCCGCGCCGATACGTATGAATGCATTAGGTATAAAATTGGCAGGAGCATTGATACCGGCAGTCTTTATTGCCTTACCAATCGCCGGCAGATAAAAACTTAACAACAGGCCTCCACCTACGGTAGCGCCTGCTTTAATAAATTGGCGACGGTTGAGGTTATTGATCTCTTTCATACTTTCCTCCTCTTTTATTTTTACGGTTAATTATTAAAAG